>JBOHEL010000233.1:0-7759 GCA_050700995.1 Sciscionella sp.
TGACGACACAGAGCCAGAACGCCGCGAGCACATTGGTCGGAGGTGTCGGTCGGTCGGCCAATTGCCGCACCGAGTGTTGCTGATCCGGCCGCGGTACGGTCACGCTTCGTCCAGCCACCTCGCGGCTTCGGCCGCCCAGTAGGTGAGGATGATGTCGGCCCCGGCGCGGCGGATCGAGGTCAGAGTCTCGCTGACGGTGCGCTGCCGCTCAAGCCAGCCGTTCGCCGCGGCGGCCTCGATCATCGCGTACTCACCGGACACCTGATAGGCGGCGACCGGAACCTCGGAGGCATCAGCAACCGCGCGCAGCACATCGAGGTAGGGTAGCGTCGGCTTGACCATCACCACGTCCGCGCCCTCGTCGATGTCAAGCGTGGCCTCCCGCATAGCCTCCCTGATGTTGCCGGGATCCTGCTGGTAGGTCTTGCGGTCGCCCTTCAACTGCGAGTCGACGGCCTCCCGGAACGGCCCGTAGAACGCACTGGCGAACTTCGCGGAGTAGGCGAGGATCGTGGTTTCCTGGTGGCCGGCCGCGTCCAGCGCCTCCCGGATCACGCCGACCTGACCATCCATCATCCCGCTTGGAGCGACCATATGCGCTCCCGCTTCGGCCTGTGCGATCCCCATGTCGGCATAAACCCGCAGCGTCGCGTCGTTGTCGACGGTCCCGTCCTCGGCGAGCACCCCGCAGTGGCCGTGGTCGGTGAACTCGTCGAGGCACAGGTCGGACATCAGCACGGTGTCGTCGCCGAGTTCGTGGCGCAGGTCGCGCAGCGCCACGTTGAGGATGTCGTTCGGATCGGTCGCCCCGGAGCCCTGTGCGTCGTGCGCGGCAGGGACGCCGAACAGCATCAGGCCACCGACCCCTGCCTGCACCGCGTCCAGCGCGGCCTTGCGCAGGCTGTCGCGGCTGTGCTGCACGACGCCGGGCATGCTGGCGATAGGTCGAGGCTCGGTGACGCCTTCCGCCACGAACATCGGCAGCACGAGCTGCCGTGGCCGTACCGTCGTCTCGCTGACCAACCGCCGCAGCGCAGGCGTCTGTCGCAGCCGCCGTGGCCGATGTGTCGGAAACACCCCGTCACCTCCGTATTCGGCTGAAAGTGGCTTTTGTTCCAAAGAGGCTGCTGAAAGTGGCTTTCGTGTCGCTCTTTTACACAAGAGCCACTTTCAGCAGCACCTACGACGGGTCAGCGGCGGGCGCGCTTGGCTTTGCGCGGTGGGGGCAGGGCCCCTTCGGCACGCAGCCGGGCGGCGTGCGCGGCCAGGGCGTCGACCAGGTCGGGCACAGCGGCGACCTCGGGCTGCACGTCCACCCGCAGGCCGAACTCCTTGGCCGTCTCCGCCGTCTTCGGCCCGATGCAAGCCACCAGCGTCCTGGCGTGCGGCTTGCCCGCGATGCCGACCAGGTTGCGCACCGTCGAGGAGGAGGTGAAACAGACCGCGTCGAACCCGCCGGTCTTAATCATCTCGCGGGTCTCCGCGGGCGGCGGCGCGGCACGCACCGTGCGGTACGCGGTCACGTCATCGATCTCCCAGCCACGGTCGCGCAACCCGGCGGCTAACGTTTCGGTGGCGATATCCGCGCGCGGCAACAGCACCCGGTCCACCGGGTCTAGCACATCGTCGTAGGGCGGGAAGTCAGCAAGCAGGCCCTCGCTCGACTGGTCGCCGGACGGCAGCATCTCGGGGTTGATCCCGAAGGCACGCACCCGCTCCGCCGTAGACTCCCCGATGCAGGCGATCTTCACACCGGAGAACGCGCGGGCGTCGAGGCCGAACTCGGTGAACTTCTCCCACACCGCGCGCACCGCGTTGGTGGAAGTGAAGATCACCCACTGGTAGCGGCCGTCGACAAGGCCCTTCACCGAGCGCTCCATCTGCGCGGGGGACCGCGGCGGCTCCACCGAGATGGTGGGCACCTCGACCGGGATGGCTCCGTGGGTACGGAGCCTGCCGCTCATATCGCCCGCCTGCTCCTTCGTGCGCGGCACCAGCACCTTCCAGCCGTAGAGCGCGCGGGATTCCCACCAGGAGAGCTTCGAGCGCCCGGAGACGGTGGGGCCGACGGTCACCACAAGATGACCGGCCAGTTCACCGGCGTCCGCGGTGGCCGATGCCAGCGTGGTGTCCACGGTGCGCTGGTGGCTGCCGGTGCCCTCAGCGGTCACCGCGACCGGGGTTTGCGCCGCGAGGCCGTACTCCACCAGCGCGGAGGCCGCCTCAGCCAGCCGACTGCCGGAGGCATGCAGCACGATCGTGCCCGGTGAGTTCGCCACCGCCTGCCAGTCCACATCGCCGCGGACATCCACCTCGGTGTGGGCTGATCCGAGCGCGACACCGGCATAGGCGGGCACCGCGGTGCCCGCGGGGACGCCTGGCACCACGTCGAAGCTGACGCTGGTGCGGGAGACGGCCTGCGTCTCCTTCACCACGGCGTCGGCGGTCAACGGATCGCCAGCGACGAGCCGGACCACGTTGCGGCCGGTCTTCGCTTCGTTCACCAGATCCTTCGCCACTTCGGCAGGGTCACCGACGGCGGGGCGAACCTCGCTGTCGGAACCAGCGAGCGCAAGGACGCCTGCCGGCACGTCGGGGTCGGTCACCACCAGCTCCGCGGCAGCGAGCAACTCGTTGGCGCGCAGCGTCAGCAACCCGGCGTCGCCGGGGCCGGAGCCCACGAATGCGACACGACCGGGGGTCTTTCGGGTGCGGGTCATCAGTGCACTCCCCATCGATCACTTCCCGGGGCCGGACAACACCGCGGCCCCCAGTTCAAGCAGCTGTGCGGCGACCTGGTGGCCGAGGTCAGCTGCTGCGGTCAGTTCAGAAACGGCGGAGGCTCGCAGCATGTCGTCGTCGGCGGTGGCGGCAACGCCCCGCAGAGACAACCGGCGCACTACCGCGCCGTTGGCGTCAAGGTCCTCCACCACGTCGGCGAGTGCCCCGATCGGGGCACTACACCCGGCCTCGAGCGCGGCAAGCATCGCGCGCTCTGCGACCACCACCGTGCCACTGTCCGGGTCGTCCACTGTGGACCGGATCAGGTGCTCGACGTCGACGTCATCAACCCGGCACTCCACCGCGAGCGCGCCCTGCGCCGGTGCCGGAAGCATTTGCAGCGGGTCCAGCAGTTCGGTCGCCTCACCGATCCTGCCGACCCTGCGCAGACCAGCGGCGGCGAGCACAACACCGTCGCACTCACCGGAACGCACCTTGCCGATGCGGGTGTCGACGTTGCCGCGAATGCCGGTGATGTGTAGGCCGAGCCCGAGCGCGCGCAGCTGGCTGGCACGCCGGGGCGAGCCGGTCCCGATCACCGAGCCCGGCGGCAGCTCGCCGAGAGTCAGCCCGTCGCGGGCCACCAGCGCGTCACGCGGGTCCTCCCGCACCGGCACCGCCGCGAGCACCAGCCGGGGGTCCGGCTCGGTCGGCAGATCCTTGTAGGAGTGCACCGCGACGTCAACTTCGCCCGCGGCAAGCGCATCGCGCAACGCGGAGGTGAACACACCGACACCGATCTCCGCGATCGGCGCGGTTGAGCGGTCACCGGCGGTGGACACCGTGACCACCTCGACCGAAGCGCCCGCGGCGGCCAACGCGTCAGCGACCGTCTGGGTCTGCGCGAGCGCGAGCGCACTGCCGCGGGTACCGATCCGCAGCGTCCTTGTCACGTACCCTCACCATCTTCTTCGACATCGCGAGCGAGCTGGGGCACGCCCGGGGCAACGGGCGTGAGCAGCTCGGAAAGCATGGATTCGCCATCCGGTCCCTTCGCCGCCGCGACCGCGACGGGTGCGGCGGGATCGAGCCCGAACAGTTCACGCAGCGCGTCGGCGTACCCGGCGCCACCCGGGGCCGAGGCCAACTCCTTGACTCGCACGGTCGGGGCGTGCAACAGCTTGTCCACGACCCGCCGCACGGTCTTCGTCAGCTCCGCGCGTATCGCATCATCCAGGTCAGGCAGCCGGGAGTCCAATCGGTACAGCTCGGCGTCCACCACCTCGGCGGCCTGCCGCCGCAGCGCGGTGACCGTCGGGGTGACCGCGGCGGACCGCTGAGAAGCCAGATACGCCCGCACCTCCTCGGCGACCAGCCGTGCCGCACGCTCACCACCTGCGCGTGCTGGGTGCCGTGCGAGCCTCTGCTGCAAGGTAGCGAGATCGATCACGGTCACGCCAGGCAGTTCCGCGGCGGCGGCGTCGACGTCATGCGGGAGACCGAGGTCACAGATCGCCAGTGGGCGGGACACCCGTGCTCCGATCAGGTCGGCAGCCACCACCACGTCGGTCGCGCCGGTGCAGCAGACAAGTACATCGGCGTCGGGAAGCTGGCGTGGCAGATCGGTGAGCGCGACGGCCCTGGCGACTGTGCCTTCGGCGCGGACGCCCTCGGCCAGCCGTTCACCGTTCCCCCGGCTGCGGTTCGCGATCACCATTTCGCCGATACCTGCGCGGCGCAGATGCGCTACCGCCAGCCCCCCCATCGAACCGGCGCCGACGACAAGCGCCCGCCTGCCTGCCAGCCCGCCGAGCACGGCGTCGGCGTCGGCAAGTGCCTCGGATACCATGGACGCACCGGCGTGGTCGATATTGGTCTCGCTGTGCACACGTTTGCCCACCCGCAGTGCGGACTGGGTAAGCTCGTGCAGCACCGAGCCGACGGTGCCCGCCTCGCGCGCCGCGGCATAGGCGGCACGCACCTGGCCGAGGATCTGCGCCTCGCCGAGCACCATCGAGTCGAGCCCCGAAGTGACCTCGAACAGATGCTGCACGGCGGCAGCGGCGTAGTGCACGTAAAAGTGTTCGGAGAGTTCCGTGGCGTCGGCACCGGAATGCCGCGCCAGTACGCCGGTGACATCGGAAAGGCCACCGTGGAAGGCGTCGACAACCGCGTAGACCTCGACCCGGTTGCACGTCGAGAGCAGCAGCACCTCGGAGACGTGCTCGCACCTGAGCAGTTCGACAAGCAGCTTGTCCATCTGGTCCTGGCCAACGGCGGCGCGTTCCAGCACCCGCACACCAGCGGTGCGGTGCGACAATCCGACCGCGAGCAGGCTCATGGCCTCACCACCATCCCGTCGACACTCCTCGCGCCGTCCACCGCGGCGGCCTGCGCCCGCCGAGCCACGTGGAACGACAAGATCTGCATCTCCACCGCGAGGTCGACCTTCCGTACCTCGACGTCCTCCGGCACCTGCAGTACGACAGGTGCGAAGTTCAGAATGCACCGAACGCCGCCTGCGACCAAACGGTCGGTGACGGTCTGCGCTGCCTCGGTCGGGGTGGCGAGCACTCCGATGGAGACCTCGCGCTCGCGGCAGACCGTTTCGATGTCGTCGATGTGGTGCACCGGTAAGCCACCGACAGGAATCCCGATGAGGTCGGCGTCCACGTCGAACAACGCGGCCACTGGAAAGCCCCTGCCGGGGAACCCGCCATAGTTAGCCAACGCGTGACCAAGGTTTCCGATTCCCACTACGGCGACCGAGTGCTTGCGGTTCAATCCCAGGATGCGCTCGATCTGGCGGACCAGCACGGCGACCTGGTAGCCGACACCCCTGGTGCCGTAGGAGCCGACGTAGGAGAGATCCTTGCGCAGCTTGGCGGAGTTCACCCCGGAGGCTGCCGACAAGGTCTCCGAGGAGATGGTGCGCACACCCTGCTCGTCAAGACCACAGAGCACCCGCAGATACACCGCGAGGCGCGCGACCGCCGCTTCCGGTATCGCCCTGGTGTGTTCTGTGTAATGGTGGTCATCCGAGGGGTCGGACCCGTTGCCGCTGGAAGCGGCCGCGGTGGTGGGTACGAATGGCCCACCCTGGCCACGGTGTGCCGACACCTTGGTTCTCCTGGGCTGAGGTTGCGGGATGCGAACACGGTAGCCACTTGTGAACGCATGCACAAAGTCGCCGGTGAGCGAGACGGCGAACCCCCAGCGTGCGCCACGTCAGAGGTGGCAGACATCACCCCAGGGCGCGGCGGAGGCGGGCTTCCTCTACTTTCCAGTAGCCGTGTTCGGAGCCGTCGACGAGGAACACCGGCACTCGATCGCCGTACTCCGCGCGTAGCTCCGGGTCGGAGTCGACATCCTGGGCCGACCACGCCACGCCCAGTTCGCCGCAGATGCGTCCGATCTCGGCCTCGGCCACCTCGCAGGAGTGGCAGCCTGCCCTGGTCATCACGGTCACCGTGTGGCTCATGCTTCGAGCCTAGCGGCAGCCTGCGTCGCTACGCGCGCTCAGCGTTGCCTGGCACGCAGCGCGTTGTGGGCGAGCTTGCCGGTCACCGAGTGCGGCAGAGTGTCGGTGAACTCCACGATCTCGGGCACCTTGAAGCGGGCGAGCCGCCCCGCGCAGTACTGCCGTACCTGCTCGCCGGTGAGGTCGATACCTGCCGCCTTCACCACGACGGCCTTGACCACTTCGCCCCGGTTCGGGTCGGGCGCCCCGACGACGGCAGCGTCGAGGACGCCCGGCATCGCGCACAGCACGTGCTCCACCTGGTAGGGGTAGACGTTAAAGCCGTTCACCACGATCAGGTCACGCGCGCGGTCGAGCAGGTGCAGGTCGCCGTGGGTGTCGAGGTAGCCGATATCGCCCGTGCGGAACCAGCCGTCGCCGTCCGGCCCGTGCGCGCCGTCCGGCCAGTAACCGGAGAAGGCGCTTTCCGTGCGCACCGCGATCAGGCCGGTGCCACCACGCTCGTCCCCGGCCTCGTCCGCTTCCGGCAGCGCGGTGCCATCGGTGTCCACGATCCGTAGTTCGACACCGGGCAGCGGCCTGCCGACAGCACCCGGCTTCGCGTAACCGGCGACCATCGTGGAGGTCAACACCGGCCCTGCCTCGGTCAGCCCGTACCCCTCGAAGACGGTGAGCCCGGTGGCGGCGCGCACCCCGGCGAACACCTCCGGTGGTAATGGCGCACCACCCGAAGTGAGCAGCCGAACCGTCGACAGTGCCTCCCCGAGCTCGTCCGGGGGCCGCTGCAGGAAAGCCGAATACATCGGGGGCACGCCTGGCAGCACGGTGACTCGGTGCCGTTCCGCCGCGGCCAGCGCATCGGCCGCCGTGAACGGCTCCAGCAGCACCGCGGTGGCGCCTGCGCGTGCGACCTGCAGCAGGCAGCCGATGGCGTATACGTGGTCAAGTGGTACCGCCAGCAGTACCCGGTCGGCGGCCGTCACCGGGGCCGGTCGCAGTCCTGCGCACTGCTCGACGTTGGCCAGCAAGGCACGGTGGGAGAGCATCACGCCGCGCGATGGGCCAGAGGTCGCCGAGGTGTAGCAGAGCATCGCCAGATCGTCACCACCGCGTGAGGAGCACTCCGGCGCTGCCGGAGCGCGCGAGGCGAGGGCGGCGGGGAGCACCAGCCGGGCGCCACTGTCGTCGAGCAGCCGCCGCAGTTCCGGTTCCGGTAGGTCGGCGGCGACGGGCACCGCGACGCCTCCCGCGTGCAGCACCGCGAACAAGGCGACCGCCGTCGCGGCGCTGGTGGGCGCGGGCAGCAGCACCCGGTCACCGTCGGCCAGTCCGGCGGCGCGCAGCGCGCCCGCCTCCTCGGCCACGGCCGTCGCGACCTCCCGCCAGCTCACGACGCTGCCCGACGCCGCCTCCACCAGAGCAGCATGATCTGGGCCGCGTCGCACGGCCGTCGCGAGTAGTTCAGCCACACCAGCAGTCATATTGCATCCTCCCGTGCCGCCCGCTACGAACGCTGAGTGTGGCACGAAGCGTCGCGTCACGCGGCAAGATCAGATG
>JBOHEL010000234.1:0-7753 GCA_050700995.1 Sciscionella sp.
ACCCGGTAGGGGTGCAGACCGTACCGCTCCGCGAGCTGATCAACCTGGTTAACCAGCGCGTAGTAGCCGTCGGCGCCGAGCAGCGGCACCTTGTCGGTGATCGAGGGCCTCGGCCTGCCTGGCAGGTCGAGGACTGCGGCGTCCACGGCATCGGCGGCCATCACGCGGTAAGTTGTGTACTTGCCGCCCGCGATCGCAACCAGCCCTGGAGATACCCTGGCCACCGCGTGCTCGCGGGACAGCTTCGAGGTGTCCTCGCTTTCACCAGCCAGCAGTGGCCGCAGTCCGGCGTAGACCCCTTCGATGTCCTCGTGCGTCAGGGGGGTAGCGAGCACCGCGTTGATGCGCTCAAGGATGTAGTCGATATCGCGTTTGGTCGCGGCGGGATGTGCCAGGTCGAGATTCCAATCGGTGTCGGTGGTGCCGAGGATCCAATGGTTGCGCCACGGGATCACGAACAGCACCGACTTCTCGGTACGCAGGATCATCCCGCTCTCGGCGACGATGCGATCGCGCGGCACTACGATGTGCACACCCTTGCTCGCCCGTACCCGGAAGCGACCCCGGCTGCCGGAGAGCCGCTGCAGATCGTCGGTCCACACCCCAGTGCAGTTGATCACGGCGCCCGCCGCGACCTCGGTCTCCTTGCCGTCCTCGGAATCGCGCACCCGAACGCCCGAAATCCGGTCCGCCTCCCGCAGAAACCCGACCACCTGCGTCGAGGTGCGCACCACTGCGCCGTAGTGGGCCGCGGTCCTGCCTACGGTCATGGTGTGCCGCGCGTCGTCCGACTGCGCGTCGTAGTAACGGACGCCGCCGATCAGCGAGTCTCGCTTCAACGCGGGGACCATCCGTAGCGCACCCGCCTTGGTGAGGTGCTTCTGCCCAGGCACTGAACTGGCGCCGCCCATCGTGTCGTAAAGCAGCAACCCGGCAGCCGTGTACGGACGTTCCCAGAATCGGTGGGTGAGTGGGTAAAGGAAGCTGACCGGCTTCACCAGGTGCGGCGCGAGCTTGGTCAACATCAGTTCTCGCTCCGCCAGCGCCTCCCGCACCAGGCCGAACTCCAGTTGCTCCAGATAGCGCAGCCCGCCATGGAAGAGCTTGCTCGACCTGCTGGAAGTACCCGAAGCCAGATCGCGGGCCTCCATGAGTGCGACGCGAAGACCTCTGGTTGCCGCGTCAAGGGCCGTCCCGGCACCGACCACACCGCCACCGATCACGACCAGGTCAAATGCCTCGGTACACAACCGGCGCCAGGATTCCTCGCGCTCGGCGGGCCCGAGCCGCCCGGAATCGATCTCCGCACTCCCGGTGCTCACCGGCTACCTCCTCGAGGGTCATCCGTTCACGGCCCGACGGTCCACACGCTACCCGCACTGAACAGCCCCGGCCTGACAGTCGCGGCACTTGGGGGCTGGTGGGAGTTCGGCCCCGGCATTACGGTCGAGGGGATGTCCCAGCCGGAGAGGGGAGCGAACATGGCCGAATACATTGCCGCGATCGATCAGGGGACCACATCGACACGCTGCATCGTGTTCGACCATTCCGGTTCGGTGGTAGCGGTAGACCAGAAAGAGCATCGACAGATCCTGCCGAAGGCGGGCTGGGTGGAGCACGACGCCCGTGAGATCTGGGCGAACACCAGGGAGGTGAGTGCGGGGGCGCTGGCGAAGGCCGACCTGCACACCACCGATATCGCCGCTGTCGGTATCACCAACCAGCGGGAGACCACGCTGGTGTGGGACCGCGAGACCGGCGAGCCGGTATACAACGCGATCGTGTGGCAGGACACCAGAACCGACCGCATCGTGGCGGAGCTGGGGGCGTTGGGCGGCGGTCAGGAACGGTACCGCGATAAGACAGGCCTGCCGCTTGCCACCTATTTTTCGGGTCCGAAGATCCGGTGGATCCTGGACAATGTCGACGGTGTCCGTGAGCGCGCGGAGCGCGGCGAGTTGCTGTTCGGAAACATGGACACCTGGACATTGTGGAACAGCACGGGCGGCACGTCGGGCGGCCTGCACGTCACCGATCCGACGAATGCATCCCGCACACTGCTCATGGACCTCGACACGCTGTCATGGAATGCGGATATCTGCCAAGAAATAGGGATACCGGTTTCGATGCTGCCGGAGATCAGGTCCTCATCCGAGGAGTACGCAAAGGTCAGGGAGCGCGGCGCGCTCTCTGGTGTGCCGATCGCGGGAATACTCGGTGACCAGCAGGCCGCGACGTTCGGACAGGCCTGCCTCTCGCCGGGGGAAGCCAAGAACACCTACGGCACCGGCAATTTCGTGCTACTCAACACCGGAACAGCCAAAGTGATGAGCGACAACGGTTTGCTCACCACGGTGTGCTACAAGATCGGTGACAACGACACGGTGTACGCGTTGGAAGGTTCGATAGCTGTCACCGGTTCGCTGGTGCAATGGGTGCGCGACAACCTGGGGATGATCGCTACCGCGCCTGAGATCGAGGAGCACGCGCGCAGCGTCGAGGACAACGGCGGCTGCTATTTCGTGCCCGCGTTCTCCGGACTGTTCGCGCCGCACTGGCGCGCCGACGCGCGTGGTGCGATCGTCGGGCTGACCCGGTTCGTCAACAAGGGGCATCTGGCGCGCGCGGTGCTGGAAGCCACCGCGTTCCAGTCCAAGGAGGTCATCGACGCGATGAACGCCGACTCCGGGGTGCCGCTGACCTCGCTCAAGGTCGACGGCGGCATGGTCGGCAACGAGTTACTGATGCAGTTTCAAGCCGATATTCTCGACGTTCCGGTGATCCGCCCGGTGGTGGCGGAGACCACGGCGCTCGGCGCCGCCTACGCCGCAGGCCTCGCAGTCGGGTTCTGGTCGGGCGAGGACGATATTCGTGCCAACTGGGCCGAAGACCGCCGATGGGAGTCCACAATGGACTCGACGCGGCGGGAGCGGGAGTACCACAACTGGCGCAAGGCGGTCACCCGCACCTTCGACTGGGTCGAGGAGGAGTAGCCACCACTGGCTGCTCAGTCCAGATCGTCGTGGCGCATCAACTGGCGGCCCGCCTCGGTGATCGATCCGGTCAGTGACGGATACACCGAGAACGTCAGCGCGAGGTTCTCCACCGTCAACTGGTTCTGCACCGCGATCGCGATCGGCAGGATCAGCTCGCTGGCATTGGGCGCGACCACCACACCACCGATCACCACACCGGTGGCGACACGACAGAACAGCTTGACGAAACCGCGCCGCTGCCCGGACATCTTGGCACGTGCGTTGGTGGCGAGCGGCAGCGTGACGGTGCGGGCAGGTACCTCGCCGGAGTCGATGGCCTGCTGGCTGATGCCGACGTTCGCTATCTCGGGGTGGGTGAAGACGTTGGCGGCGACGGTCTTCAGCTTGATCGGCGCGACGCCCTCGCCCAGCGCGTGCCACATCGCGATCCTGCCCTGCATCCCGGCCACCGAGGCGAGCATCA
Source organism: Sciscionella sp. (assembly GCA_050700995.1). Classification (GTDB taxonomy): domain Bacteria; phylum Actinomycetota; class Actinomycetes; order Mycobacteriales; family Pseudonocardiaceae; genus JBOHEL01. The sequence continues at coordinate 3,460 of JBOHEL010000234.1, forward strand.
TCACCCCGGTGCAGTCACCGGCGGCATAGATCCCGGACACGTTAGTCCTTGACACCCTGTCGACCGAGAGGAAACCGCCGCGCCCCGGGATGACGCCAACGCGATCGAGACCGATGTTCTCGGTATTCGGCACCGAGCCCACCGTCATCAGCGCGTGGCTCGCCGCCACTGTGCGACCATCGGTGAGGTGTACCACCACTCCGTCGGAGAGCCGCTCAACCTTGGCGGCCCTGGCATGGTTGAGCACCGTCGTGCCACGCTCGGCGAACACGTCCTCAAGTTCGGCCGCAGCGTCGGCGTCCTCGTGCGGCAATACGCGGTCGCGGCTGGAGACCAGCGTGACATGCACACCCATCTCGGTATAGGCGGAGGCGAACTCGGCGCCTGTGACCCCGGAACCGATCACCACCAGATGCTCCGGCAACGCCTGCAAGTCGTAGATCTGCCGCCAGGTCAGTATCCGCTCGCGGTCGGGCTGCGCGCCCGGCAGGATCCTCGGGGTCGCCCCGGTCGCGATGAGTACCACATCCGCGACCAGCATTTGCGTGCCGTCCTGGCCTTCCACCGAGATTCGGTGCTGGGCAAGGCCCGGTTCCTCGTCGCAGAAGCGTGCCCGCCCGGAGATCAGCCGTACCCCTTCGCGCTGCAGCTTGGCACGGACGTCGGCCGACTGGGCGAGGGCAAGGCCCTTGACGCGGCCGTGCACGGTGGGCACGTCGACGGCTGCCTCGGCATTGTTGGTGCGCACACCGAGCTCATCGGCATTGCGGAACGCCGTGCGGGCCACCGCGGACGCGATGAAGGTCTTCGACGGCACACAGTCGTACAGCACGCAAGCCCCGCCCATACCGTCGGGCTCGACGACCGTGACATCCGCACCGTGTGGCGCCGCGACCAGCGCGGCTTCGTAACCCGCAGGGCCCCCACCCATGATCACAATGCGGGTCACCGCTGCCCTCCTTGCCGTGCCGGTAGCTCGTCAACGCCTCACGAATCGCGGTGTCAACCGTACGCGGCGGGCCGAATGAACGCGCAGTCGCTACCCTGTGTCCGTGCCGTTGTATGCCGCTTACGGATCCAATATGGACCCCGCCCAGATGATGGAGCGTGCCCCACACTCCCCGATGGCCGGAACGGGTTGGGTGCTCGGCTGGCGGCTGACGTTCGGCGGCGAGGATATCGGCTGGGAGGGAGCGATCGCGACGGTCGCGGAGGACCCCGATTCTGAGGTCTTCGTCGTGCTCTACGACATCACCGCGCAGGACGAAGCCCAGCTCGACCGCTGGGAAGGCTCCGAGCTCGGACTGCATAACAAGATCCGCGTCAGGGTGCAGACCTTGGAGGGTTCGCTGCTCGCCTGGCTCTACGTGCTGGATGCCTACGAGGGCGGCCTGCCGTCCGCGCGCTACATCGGGGTGATGGCGGACGCCGCGGAGACCGCAGGCGCGCCCGATGACTATGTCGCGGCGCTACGTACCCGGCCCTGTGACGGCATCGCGCCCTGAGCCGTCACCGCAGCGCGGCGAGCGCGGCGAGCGCCGCGTGCACCAGCGTGCGGACACCCACGGGAACGGCGCGCTCATCGGCTTCGAACGTCGGCTGGTGGATATCGCACCTCGGGCCGTCGCCCGACCACACGCCGAGCCTGGCGAACGAACCAGGCGCGTGCTCCAGATACCAGGCGAAGTCCTCGCCACCGGAAGACTGCTCTGCGTCGCAGAGCGCCTCGACGCCCAGTGCGGTTTCCGCCCCGGCACGCAGCAGCCGGGTGCTCTCCGGATGGTTGATCACCGGTGGCACGCCTCTGATGTGATGCAGCTCATAGCGCACCCCGGTAGACGCGAGCAACCCGGCGACCGCCTCGGCCACCAGCGGCTCCAACTGCCCCCACACCGTGTGGTCCCCGGTCCGCAGGGTGCCGCGCAGTAGCCCTCCCTTGGGCACCGCATTCGGCGCCTCGCCCGCGTGCACCGCCCCCCACACCAGCACCGTCCCGGAGCGTGGATCGACCCGCCGGGACAGCAACGCGGGCAACCCGGTGATGACGGTGCCGAGCGCGTGCACCAGGTCAGCGGTCAGGTGCGGGCGGGAAGTATGACCGCCCGGCGACTCAAGTCGAAGCTCAAGTACGTCCGTCGCCGAGGTGATAGCGCCCACCCTGGTGCCGACGGTGCCCACCGGCAGGTGCGGGCTGCAGTGCAGGCCGAAGATGTGGTCGACACTCGCCATCGCGCCCTCGGCCACCACGTCGAGCGCGCCACCCGGCATCACTTCCTCTGCGGGCTGGAAGATCAACCGCACCCGACCGGGCAGTTCGGGCGCGCAGGCCAGCGCGTGCGCGGCACCCAACAGTACGGCGGTGTGCACATCGTGACCGCAGGCGTGCGCCACACCGTCGACGGCGGAGGCGAACGGCAGCGTGGTGAACTCGCTCAGCGGCAGTGCGTCGATGTCCGCGCGCAGCGCCACGCAACGATCGCCGGTACCGATATCGCAGGTCAGGCCGGTACCTCCCGGCAGAACCCTCGGGCTGAGGCCGATCGAGTGCAGCAGGCCGGAAATGAGCTCGGTCGTCCCGTACTCGGCGCGAGAGAGCTCCGGGTTCGCGTGGATATGGCGACGCCAGGCGATCAGCTCGGAGAGGTTGCCCGCCAGCCACTCATCCAGCCAGGCCGGTCCGCGCCCGGCGCCGAGATCCTCGGTGGTGACCGGCTGCACGCCGGTGTCGGCGATCATCGCCTCCGGCCGCTGGTGGGCGCCACCAGCGGTACGGAACGAATCCGGACGGGTATCCAGCACGGTCACCGCGTTGCTCCAGGGTCAGCTGTCAGAACTTGGTCTGACTCCAGAATGGACCCGGCATCATCCGAATGCAGTAATGGACCGGCTACCGGTCACCCCACTGCGACGAACGGCAGTCGCCCGATCGGCCCAACCGCGGTGCGCGCTGGTATTCAACCCTTGGCGTTCTGCAGGTTGCGCTTACGGACTCGGTGCTTGGCCCGCTGCCGGTGGCCGAAATACACCACCACAAGCAGTGCTACCACGATGACCCCGATGACCAGCTTGTTCTTGCTCTTCGCGGCATCAGCATCGTGCTGCTGCTGGTTGATGTTGGGACCCGCGGGCGCGTTGTCAGCGGTGGTCGGCGCCGCGGCCAACGCAGTACCGGAGCCGCCGACCTGCGCGGCGGTCAGTGACGGTACCGCCGCGACTGCCGGACCTGCCGCGAGGGCAGCGAGTACCACCATCGCCGCAACGGTGAGTATCAACTTCGCCACTGAACGCATGCGAATGATTCTACCCGCCGTGGAACGCATCGAGAATGCGCTCGGATGCCAGCGTGGCGGTCAGTTCTCCGGAGCGGACCGCGGCCTCCACCTGCGGTACCAGCGCCCGTACCCGGTTGTCCGTCGTCAGCTCGGCCAGCAACTGTTCGCGCACCATCGACCATGTCCAGTCCACCTGCTGCTGCGCCCGCACGGCTTCGAACCGGCCTGCCTCGCGCATCGCCTCTCGGTGCCGCGCCACCTGTGCCCACACCGTGTCCAGCCCCGCGCCCGTCAAGGCGCTGCAGGTCAGCACGGGGGTGGTCCAGACCGCATGTTGCGCGCGCAGCATCCGCAGTGCACCGGACAGTTCCCGTGCCGCGCGACGGGCATCCCGCTCGTGCTCGCCGTCGGCCTTGTTCACCGCGATCACGTCGGCCAGTTCGAGCACCCCCTTCTTGATGCCCTGCAACGCGTCACCGGTGCGGGCCAGGGTCAGGAACAGGAAGGTGTCGACCATATTGGCGACCGCGGTCTCCGACTGGCCGACGCCGACGGTCTCCACCAGCACGATGTCGTAGCCCGCCGCTTCCATCAGCACGATACTCTCGCGCGTCGCCCTGGCGACCCCACCGAGGGTGCCCGAGGTCGGCGAGGGCCGGATGAAAGCCGAGGGGTCAGTCGCCAGCCGGTTCATCCTGGTCTTGTCGCCGAGGATGGAACCACCGGTACGGCTGGATGACGGGTCGACCGCCAGCACCGCCACCCGATGCCCGGCAGCGGTCAATACACTGCCGAGCGCATCGATGAAAGTCGACTTGCCGACTCCGGGCACGCCGCTGATCCCGACCCGGTATGCCTTGCCGGAATGAGGCAGCAGCTCGACAAGCAGCCGCTGTGCCTGCTCCTTGTGAGCGGCCCGCGTCGATTCCACCAGCGTGATCGCCCTGGACAGCGGCCCGCGCTTGCCTGCCAACACGTCCTGCGCGCTCACCTCGACGGGCAACGGGCTCACGCCTCAGTGC
>JBOHEL010000235.1:0-7734 GCA_050700995.1 Sciscionella sp.
GAGGCGCTCCTGACACCACACGGCGTGGACTCATACCTTGGGCTGCTGCATCCGATGCTCACCGTTCATGAGCTTCGCGCCGAGGTGACAGCTGTACACCGACCGTCTCCGGACGCGGTCACGCTGCAACTGCGGCCGACCAGGCAGTGGCAGGGGTTCCGCGCGGGCCAGCACGTGCGGCTGGTCGTGGAGATCGACGGCGTGCGACGCACTCGGTGTTACTCCCCGGCGAGTTCGCCCTACCGCGCGAACGAGCTTGAGCTGACGGTGAAGGCACACCAGGAGGGCCTGGTCTCACGCTTTCTGTATCGGCACGCCGTTGCCGGCATGGTGGTGGGGTTGTCGCAGGCAGACGGCGAGTTCACGCTGCCGCGACCTCGTCCGGAACGGGTATTGTTGATCAGTGGCGGCAGTGGCATCACACCGGTGCTCTCGATGCTGCGGACGCTGTGCGCGGAGGGCTATCGCGGCGACCTGACGTTCCTGCACTACGCGCGCAGCGAGGCCGATATGCCCTACCGCACCGAGTTGGCGGAGTTGGCCGCGCGTCACGACAACGTCGAGGTGCGCGTGCTGGAGCCGAGGACTCACGGGTACTTCTCCAGGAGACAGTTGCTTGACGCCGCTCCGTGGTACGCCGAGGCGCTCACCTATGCCTGTGGGCCGGCCGCGCTGCTGGACGTCGTCAGGCAACTGTTCGAGGCTGCGGGCCTGGGTGGTCGGCTCTCGACCGAGCAGTTCACCCCGCCCGCGATCGTGGTCGAGGAAGGCAGGGCCACAGGGGAAGTCATCTTCAGTCGCAGCGGGCTGCGCGTCCGCAATTCCGGCAAGACGTTGTTGGAGCAGGCGGAGGGCGCCGGACTCTCCCCGGAACACGGCTGCCGCATGGGTATCTGCTTCTCATGCACGCAGGTCAAGAAGACGGGCTGCGTGCGCAATGTGTTGACCGGCGACACCTCTTCCGAGAACGGCGAGGAGATCCAGCTGTGCATCTCGGCGCCTGCCGGTGACGTAGAAATCGACGTATGACCATCCACAATGGAGGGACCGTGCCATGGCAGACTTGCCAGTTCGGCTGACGGACGAGGACATCGACGAGCTCGGCCGCGAGCTGGACGCGCTGCGGCAGCGGATCGTCGCTGACCTCGGCGAGCCCGATGCGAAATACATCTACGACGTCGTCAAGACCCAGCGCGGGTTGGAGATCGCGGGACGTGCCCTGCTGTTCGGCGGTTTCTTCCCGCCGGCATGGATAGCAGGCGTCGCTTCGCTGTCACTGGCGAAGATCCTTGACAACATGGAGATCGGCCACAACGTGATGCACGGCCAGTACGACTGGATGCGTGACCCGGCGCTGAACTCCAAGATGTTCGAATGGGACAACGTGTGCCCGGCAGAGCAGTGGCGGCATTCGCACAACTACCTGCACCACACGTTCACCAATATCGTCGGCAAGGATCGCGATATCGGTTACGGAGTACTGCGGATGGACGAGAATCAGCGGTGGAACCCGTATTACCTCGGAAATCCGGTGTACGCGTTCCTCCTGATGATCTTCTTTGAATGGGGCGTGATGCTGCACGACCTTGAGGTCGAGCGGCTGGTGTCCGGCGAGCGCAAGTGGTCGGAGACCACAGGCTTGCGCAGGCAGATGTGGCATAAGGGCCTCAAACAGGCGATCAAGGACTACCTGCTGTTCCCCGCGCTCACCGGACCGATGGCGCCGCTGACGCTGGCAGGAAATGTCACCGCGAACCTGGTGCGCAACGTCTGGGCGTTCTCGATCATCTTCTGCGGGCACTTCCCGGACGGCGTAGCCACGTTCTCCACCGAGGAAACCGAGAACGAGAGCCGGGGCCAGTGGTATGTGCGGCAGATGACGGGTTCTGCCAACATCACCGGAGGCACGCTGTTCCACCTGCTCTCAGGGAACCTCTCCTTCCAGATCGAGCATCACCTTTTCCCCGACCTGCCCGCGAGGCGGTATGCCGAGATCGCGCCCGAGGTGCGCGACATCTGCCGGCGCTACGGGCTGCCGTACAACACCGGCGGGCTGTCCAAGCAGCTCGGCTCGGTGTTCGGCAAGATCACCAAACTGGCCATGCCGTGGGCCTGGGGCGACAAGCCGATCGGGGCACTTGCCGGTACCGTGCCGGTGCGGGAGATGCCCGCCGCGGCGTAAAGGGGACGGTCATGCTCGACAACGTGGAAAGCGGCAAGGACATGGTGCAGGAGCTGACCCAGTCGGCGGCCACCCACGTCGGCCGGATCGCCTCGATCCTGACCGGCGCGGTGCGTGAGGTAACGACGGAGGTCGGAGAGTGGTGCACCGACCTGTTCGAGATGCGCGAGGCCGCCAAGCGCTCCCAATCCGACCCTGGCTTCCATCAGGACTAACCGTTGTGCTGAAAGTGGCTCTTGTGTAAAAGTGCGTGCTGAAAGTGGCTCTCGTGTACCTCTTGGGAACAAGAGCCACTTTCAGCAGTGTGTGAGGTGGGACTCCGTGGGGGATCCCGCAACGCCAAGATCACATCGCACTGCCTACCCTTGAGCTCCGTGAACGCTGGCGAACTGGCGACCTCGGGGCCGCTACTGCTGGCCGCCGCGGTGGCGGTGGCTGCCGGTGCGGTGTCCTTCGCATCGCCATGCGTGATCCCGCTGGTGCCGGGCTACCTCGCCTACCTGGCAGGGCTGGTGGGCGCGGAAGCTCCCGCGGTGGCTGCCGGTGAACCGCCGAAGGCGGGGCGCTGGCGGGTAGTTGGCGCGGCCGGACTGTTCGTGCTCGGCTTCACCGTGGTCTTCGCTGCGGGTACCGCGAGCCTGTTCGGCCTCATCGACGCGCTGCAGCTCAACGAGACGCTGCTGCAACGGATCGGCGGCGTCATCACGATCGCTATGGCGCTGGTGTTCCTCGGGCTGGTGCCCGCACTGCAGCGTAACGTCAAGCTGGCCCACCGCCCGAGGGCCGGACTGGTCGGAGCGCCGCTACTCGGCGCGGTGTTCGCGCTCGGCTGGACGCCGTGCATCGGTCCGACGCTCTCGGGTGTGCTCTCGCTGACCGCGGGCACGGCGGTGGGTGCGGCCTCGCTGCGGGGGCTGCTGCTGATGCTGCTGTACTGCCTTGGACTTGGCGTGCCGTTCGTACTGATCGCGCTGGGAGCCCGCTGGGCGGTGCGGGTGACCGCATGGGTGCGCAGCCACGTGCGTGGCGTGCAACTCGCGGGTGGCACGCTGTTGCTCGTAGTCGGGGTGCTGCTGGTAACGGGCCTGTGGGGCGAGGTAGTCGGCTGGCTACGCGAGGTCGCCGTGAACAATGCCGAGGTACCGCTGTGACGCGCAAGGAGGTAGCGAGGTGAGCACGGTGCAGACCGAGCGCGCAGCCGAGCCGCAACCGCGGCCGCCGCGGACACCGCTGCGCTCGGCACTCGCGCTCGCCCGCAACACCTGGCGCGGCCTGACCTCGATGCGCACCGCGTTGATGCTGCTGTTCCTGCTCGCGCTCGGCGCGATGCCGGGCGCCTTGCTTCCGCAGCGGGACCTGAACGCGTCGAAGGTCGCCACCTACATTTCCCAGCACGGCTGGTGGGGCCAGCTGCTGGACAAGCTGGAGTTCTACAACGTCTACTCCAGTGTCTGGTTCTCGGCGATCTATATCCTGCTGTTCGTCTCGCTCGTGGGTTGCCTGACGCCGCGCACCTTCGAGTTTGCTGGTGCGCTGCGTACCAGGCCGGTGCTCACGCCGCGCAACCTCGCCAGGATGCCGCATCACGCGTCCGGTGAGGTTCGCGGTGACGTCGCCGAGGTCGCGACCGGCGTCAAGCGGCGGCTCAAGGGCTGGCGGCTGGTCACCAGGGACGAGGGTGACGGCGTTCTGAGCATCTCCGCGGAGAAGGGCTATCTGCGGGAGGCGGGGAACCTGGTGTTCCACTTCGCCATGCTCGGTCTCATCGTGTGCTTCGCGCTCGGTGCCATGTACAAATACAAGGGCCAGGTGATAGTGCAGGCCATCGGCGGCGACAGCAGCCAGTTCTGCAACTCTGGGATCTACAACTTCGACTCGTTCACCCCAGGCCTGCGGGTTGACGGCACCGACCTCCCGCCATTCTGCGTGAAGGTCAACGACTTCACAGCGCATTACACGCCGTCAGGGGACGCGGACTATTACGACTCGCATATCGACTACCAGTACGGCAAAGATCTGCAGACGGGCACCTGGCGGCCCTACAACCTTGAGGTCAACCACCCGCTGCGCATACTGGGCGATCGGATCTACCTGCTCGGCAATGGCTACACCCCGGTGTTCACGGTGACGTTTCCGAACGGGGAGAAGCGCACCGGTGCCACCCAGTGGAAGCCGGACGACCCGACAACCATGCTGTCGGAGGGCGCCACCAAGTTCGACGCGCCGGGGGTCACCGATCCGGCGCGGCAGCGCAAGGACCAACTCGCGATCACCGGGTTGTTCGCGCCGAGCGCGGTGTTCTCCGGTTCGCTGATGTCCTCGGACTACCCCGGATTGCGCAACCCGGCGGTCGCGGTGGACATCTACCGGGGCGACCTTGGCACCGATGCCGGAAACAGCCAGTCCATCTTCTCCATCGACCAGTCGATGGTCGATCAGGGCAGGCTGCACAAGGTCAAGCGCACCAACCTCAAGATCGGGCAGTCCACGAAGCTCAAAGACGGCACTGTCATTCGCTTCGATAAGGTGCAGCCATGGATCTCCCTTGAGGTGGCGCACGACCCTACGCAGGATTATGTGCTGATCTTCGCGATCCTGATGCTGCTCGGTCTCGGCACGTCGTTGACCATCAAGCGCAGGCGACTATGGGTGCGGCTCACCCCGGGTGAGTCCGCGCGTACCGTGGTTTCGGTCGGCGGCCTGGCCCGCACCGATCAGGCGGGGTATGGCGAGGAGTTCGGCAAGATCGCTCGAGAACTGCTACGTGGAAAGGTCAGCTGATGCCGGTCAATGAGGTGCTGTCGAAGTACAGCGACTGGTCGTTCGTCACTGCCCTTGTCATCTACGTACTCGCGATGATCTTTTACCTCATCGAACAGGCTTTCGGCAGGGTGCGGGCCTCCGCCGTTGCCGCGCCAGCCCAGCAGTTCGTGACCGCAGGGGGCGGTGGCGTTGTCGAGACCCCGCCTGCGGGGCGCGCGCCGTCTGGGGGGCCGGACCGGGGCAGGGTCGACCGCATCGGCCGGATGGCGGTCGCGCTCACCGTGCTCGGTGCGGTGATCCACTTCGCCTCGATCGTGCTACGCGGGCTAGCGGCGCACCGCTGGCCCCTTGGCAACATGTACGAGTACATCGCGTTCATCACCTTCGTCGCGGTGGTGGGCTGGCTGGTCGCGGTGCGGCGGTTCGAGGTACGACGCCTCGGTGCCTGGGTGCTGCTGCCGATTCTGGTGCTGATGTTCCTCAACGGCACGATCTTCTACACGCTGGCTGCGCCGGTGCGGCCTGCGTTGCAGTCGTACTGGTTGATGATTCACGTCACTATCATCTCCGCGTCGAGCGGCATCCTGCTGCTGCCAGGGATGGCGAGCCTGTTCTATCTGATCAAGGGCGCGGGTGACGGCAAGGACAGCATGCTCGGCAGGTTCGCGGCCAAGCTGCCATCCAGGGAGACGCTGGATCGGGTCGCCTACCGCACCACGATCTTCGCCCTGCCGCTGTTCACCTTCGGTGTGATGTGCGGTGCGATCTGGGCGGAATCCGCCTGGGGCAGCTTCTGGAGCTGGGACCCCAAGGAAACCACCGCACTTGTCGATTGGATCTGCTATGCCGCATACCTGCATTCCAGGGCGACCGCGGGCTGGCGTGGCAACCGCGCCGCCGCCATTAACGTGCTCGGCTTCGCGGTGAACATCTTCAACCTGTTCTTCATCAACCTGGTTACCACCGGCCTGCATTCCTACGCCGGCCTGCCGTAAGCGCCTGCCGTGCCGAGTTCGACCACGGCGGATTTGGCGACTACCGTCACCAGAGGATCAGACGTGCGGTGACAGGAAGGGCTCCAGCGGTGACCGAAGGGTACTCAGAGCCGGCTGAAACGGATCAGTACCGGCACAACGACCCTGCTGCGACCTGGCAGCCGCCGGGTGGTGAGCAGCCGAGCGCCGAGTGGGAGCACGAACCGGCTCATAGCGGCGCGGGAGAGCAGGCAGGGGACGCAAGCGGGCCGCTGCCGTTCGTGCCGCCGACCGCGCCTGCGCCCGAGGCCGAGCCGTACCAGCGGGCCGAGTCATACCAGGCGCCCGCGGCCGATCCGACCCAGAGCATGTCACCGCCGCCAGGGGGTCCGCGTAATCAGTCGACGCACCCCACCGACCAGATGACGCCGGTGAACGGCCCCTATGCGCAGGGCAACTACCCACCGCAAGGCCAGCAGCACCCGGTGCCGATCTACACCGACCCGACCGCGTCGGGTCCCTCCCCCTCAGGGGGGCACCCATCAGGGCCACAACATATCGATCCCGCCGGGATGTACCCCCCGCAGCAAGCGCCGCACCCCTACGCCACGCAGGGGCAGGCCCAGTACGGGCAGCCCGACGACCTCGGCAGGCGCACCCAGCAGGCGGCGCACGACCTGTCCTCGGCGAAGCTGCTGAAGACGGTGAAGCGCGAGCCGCAGTCGGGTTGGCGCAAAGCGGTGTTCATGGCCAGTGGCCGCACGCTCAATTTCGGCGAGAGCGCTGCGGATGCGCACCGGCGGGAGCTGATCACCAGGATCAACCAGCCGCTGCGCGGTTGCTACAAGATCGCCATGCTGTCGTTGAAGGGCGGCGTGGGCAAGACGACGACCACCACCACCCTCGGTTCCACGTTCGCCTCGCTGCGGGGTGACAGGGTGATCGCGGTCGACGCCAACCCCGACCGCGGCACGCTCAGCCAGAAGATCCCGCTTGAGACCACCGCGACGGTGCGCCACCTGCTGCGCGACGCGAACCGCATCACCCGCTACTCCGACGTGCGCGCCTATACCTCGCAGGGGCCGAGCAGGCTGGAGGTGCTGGCCTCCGAGCAGGATCCCGCAGTGTCCGAGGCGTTCTCCGAAAGCGACTACCGCCGCACCATCGACCTGCTTGAGCACTTCTACAACATCGTGCTCACCGACTGCGGGACCGGGCTGATGCACTCAGCGATGAAGGGTGTGCTGGATATCGCTGACTCGCTGGTCGTGGTGTCGTCTGCTTCCATCGACGGCGCGAGGTCCGCGTCGGCGACACTCGACTGGCTGGATGCCCACGGCTATCGCGATCTGGTCGGCCGTTCGGTCGCGGTCATCAACTCGGTGCGCCCGAAGTCCGGGAAGGTGCACCTTGACCGGTTGCAGCAGCACTTCGCCGCGCGGTGCCGCTCGGTGTGTCAGATCCCGTTCGACCCGCATCTGGAGGAGGGCGCGGAGATCGAACTCGACCGCCTGAGCCCGGACACCCGGCTCGCTCTGTTGCAACTCGCCTCCACCGTCGCGGACGACTTCCCGCATGACGGCAACCGTCGGTAACCGGAGGTCAGCCCGCAGTTTCCCCGAACCCCTTCGGGCGCCACGATGCCAGCCCTCGATCCGGTGAGTGTGGACGGCGGGCATGAGGCTGGGGACGTCGCATCCTACCGGTGCCAGGGCTCAGCCGCTCTCACCGCGCCGGTTGTGCTCGTCGAGCTGTTGTAGGAACTCCGGATCGTCGTCAGGTGCCACCGGACGGGATGGTGGCTGAGACGAGTGG
>JBOHEL010000236.1:0-7709 GCA_050700995.1 Sciscionella sp.
GGCCGAGGAGCCCGGCGTGTGAGTGGGCGACGGGGCCGCATGATTGCTGCCGCCGGAGTGAGGTGGCGTGGCGGTTCCGCACCCTGCCACCAGCAACAAGAGGGTGAGCAGGACCGACCCCCCTGCGGCGGTGACGGGTGAGCCGTACCGTCCCGCCCGCCGGGGCGGGTGGCTGTCGGTCATCGCGCGCCGCTCTTCCATTGCTGCCAGGACAGCTCCCAGTCGCCGTAGGTGTCCCACACCGGTAGTGGCGGGCCGCCGGAGTGCACGACGTCGACGACGTCGCCTGGACCGAAGTGCTGGTAGAACCACTTGGCGTCGGCCCGGCTGAGGTTGACGCAGCCGTGCGAGACGTTGCGGTGCCCCTGGGCGGCCTCCGACCAGGGTGCGGCGTGGACGAACTCGCCGTCGTTGGAGATGCGCTCGTCGAGGTAGACGGTCTCCCGGTAGTACCCGGACTGTCCCTTGCAGACGCCGTAGGTACAGGAATCCATGACGACGGACGGCTTCTTGGCCGAGATGACGTGGGGTCCGCGGTGGGTGGGGGTGGAGGGTTTGCCGAGGCTGATCGGCATGGTCTTGATCGCCTGGCCGTTGTGGATGATCGTCATGCGGTGGGTGGCGCCGTTGGCCTTGGCGATCCACGAGTCGTGGATGTGGAAGCTCACGGTGCGGTCGGTCTTGCCGTAGACGCCGTGGCCGAGGTCGACGCCGTAGACCTTGGCGTGCACGGTGACGTTCGTGCCCGGTTTCCAGTAGTGGCGCGGGCGGTAGTGGACGCCGGTGTCGGACATCCAGTACCACGCGCCGGGCTGCGGTGGGCTGCTGGTGACGTGCAGGGCCTTGATGGCGGCCGCCCGGTCGGTGACCGGCTTGGAGAACCGCACCACGATCGGCTGGCCGATCCCGACGCTGGACATGCTCGGAGTGGGGATGATCGTGGGGTACGCCTGGGCGGCGGGCGACAGGGTGTGCACGGTCCTCGTACGCCGCACGGGCTTGCCGCCGGCGCGGCGCGCTCGCGCCGTGATGCGGTACTGCTGCCCGTAACCCAGCGGTTCGTTCGAGCGCCACTGCCGGTGGTCGGTGGAGGTCCGACCGGTGACGGCCACGCCGGAATGCACGTTGGTGACCGTGACCTTGGCCAGCCGGCCGTGGTGGGCCGCGACCACCAGCGGGATGACCGGGTTGGCCGGCGTGGTCGAGGCGGGGCTGATGGTGATCGACGGCGGGGCCGCCGGGACGGGTGCCACGACCGCCCCGGCGGTGGCCGTGCAACCCGCCAGCAGCGCGCCCACGGCGACCAGGGCGATGAGCCCAAGCGGCCGCGAGGACGTTCGCTTGAGGTGGGGGTGTTCACGCGCGGCGGGGCTACGGCGTCGGGGCGTCATGGAAGTTCTCCGGGGTCGGGCCTGGCGAGGTACCAGGGTGCGGTCACCGCGAAGGGTGACGGAGTCGCGCGCGGAGGTGCTGCTGCTGTACCGGTTGGGTGACCGGTGCATGCTGGAGAGCACGTTCGTGGGTCGGGGCCGCGCTTCCCGCTTGTGTGGTAAAGCACGTAGGAGGTCCATTCCTGGTTGATGTCGAGCTGCATCGCCCGCACGCATCCGGCGCGCTTCAGCAGGGTGGCCAGGGAGTGAGCCGATCACGTTGACGATGTTGCCGTTCGCCGTGACCCCGATACCCGACCGCCGGACGAACGTCTTGTTCCCGACCGTGGCAAGGATCCTCGCGCATCACGGTGCTCCTCCTCGCGGGCGCGGGCGGGCCTTCCACCCGGCCTGCCGCCACGGTGCGCGGAGTGCGCTGAATAAGCCCTGAACGTTCCTGAGAACGTGTCTGGAAACTCGCATGTCGTTTCGGCGTGTGGTGTCCGGTAGGTAGGTGAGCTCCCGGTAGGACTGGTGGTTCTCACGCCAACCGGTCCCGCCAGGAGCTCGTGTGTCAGTGTCGCTTGCCTGTCAATGTTTGTCATGCCCGGCCCATGGCGAGGCGCTCGATGCGCCACCGGCATGCCCGTTCTACCCGTCCTCGTCGATCACCGATGCCCAGTGGGTGGTGTTGGAACCGCTGCTGCCGCCGCCGGTAACACAGCGGGCGGCGGTGGCAGACCGGAGAAGTATCCGCGACGGATCATCCTGGATGCGATTTTCTACGTGACTCGGGGCGGGATCGCCTGGCGGCAGATGCCCAGCGATTTCCCGCCCGCGATGACCGTCTACGACGTGTTCCGACGCTGGGCCAAAGCCGGTGTGTGGCAACGGGCGCACGACGCACTGCGCGACCTGCTCCGCCTGCACGCCGGGCGCGATCCGTTACCGACCGCAGCGATCATCGATTCCCAGACCGTGCGCGGCGCCGACACCGTGCCGGGGCCCAGCGCGGGTTACGACGCGGGGAAGAAAACCAAGGGCCGCAAGCGCCACATCGCGGTGGACACGATGGGACTGTTGCTCGCAGTCGTGGTCACCGCGGCCAGCATCCAAGATCGTGACGGCGCGCACCGCCTGCTGGTGGCGTTGCGCGCCCGGTTCTCCACGATCAGCCTGGTCTGGGCCGACGGCGGCTACAGCGGACGCCTGCTGCCCTGGGCGAAGAAGGTCCTGTCACTGACCGTTGAGGTGGTCAAACGCACCGACAAGACCAGCGGCTTCCGCGTCCTGCCCCGACGTTGGGTCGTGGTGAGAACATTCGGCTGGATCACCAAACACCGCCGCTGCGTCCGCGACTACGAGACCCTACCCCAACACCACGAAGCGATGGTCACCATCGCCATGATCATGACCATGTCCCGCCGCCTCGCCCGCACTGCAGACTGGTGACACCAGCTTCCAGACACGCTCTTACACGTCTGGTCCACGCAGCGCTACGCGGCCAGCACCACACGCAGGCAGCGGTCCGGCTGGCTCCCCATCGGCTGGGGCTCCGCCTCGCCACCCGCCCTCCCTAACGGCTCAGCACATACGCGCGTGCTGTGGTCGAGAAAGCGGAAGAGTTCGCAGGCGTTGCGTTGCCGGATCGTGCTGTGCTGCGCGACGGGCGCCAACAACTCCGAGGTGGCAGCCGAGTTGGGGGTGTCGCGCCCGACGGTGGGCAAGTTGGGTTCGCGGTTTGTCGAGCGACGGCTGGATGGGCTCGTTGACGAGCCGCAGCCCGGTGCTCCACGCACGATCACCGACGAGCCGGTGGAGCCACGGCCGCTCCCCGGCACCCGTGCGGTGGGCGCCAGTTCGGCGACCTTGCCCACAGTCCATCATGTACGGCTATGGAGTCCACCCGGGTGGATCGCTGGCTGTGGGCGGTCCGGCTGACCAAGACCCGTTCGGATGCCGCGGCAGCGTGCCGAGGCGGACACGTGCGAGTCAATGACAGGCCGGCCAAACCCGCGACGGCGGTGTCTCCCTGCGACGAGGTACGTGCCCGCGTGGGCGGGCGGACCCGCGTCGTTGAGGTGGTCAGGGTGATCCAGAAACGGGTCGGCGCGACCGACGCAGCCACCTGCTTCATCGACAGGACGCCCGCACCTCCCCAGGAGACGTCAGTGCCCGTCGCCCGCCGGGAGCGAGGCGCCGGACGGCCGACGAAACGAGATCGCAGGCTGCTCGACAGGTTCCGCACCGGGCAACCCTGATCACGTATGCGGCGAGCGTGGCCGATCTGATCACCATGAAGACCTTCTGCGGGTCATTTCGGTGCGCACGAGCGGCTCGTGATCGAAGCCTCAGCTTCGGGCGTGGCGTTCCACGGGAATGCATGATCGCCGAAGCCGACATATGACAATTTTTGACCGGCGCGCATGACCCTTGTAGTCGATCGCACACGTAGCGCTAGAGTCCTCCGTATCCCGCACGGAGCGCATCGAGCACAGAGGTGATGTTTATGGCGATGTCGTCGGTACTGGCAACGATGCCCGATCTGTGGCAGCGCACACTCGCCACGCATGTACCTGACGAATTCGGTTACTGCATCACTTGCCAAGACGACTACGGCGCACGCGCGGAGTGGCCCTGTTTGAGCTACGCCATTGCCGACGACGCACGGCACATGTGCGACCGCGGGGCGACCAGCAGCAGCGGTCGGCACGCTCTCTGAGGTCTATACCAAGGCGGCAAGAAGTACGCCGACTCGCACAGCTTGCGGAGCGGCCGAAACCGCCTACTACTTGTCGGATTGGTATAGACGGGCACCGTAACTCCCGGTTCGCCGCCAGGTGGTGAGTTGCGGTGTGTCATGGTCGGCTCGCGTTACTTCTAGCGCGATGGGCTATGCCGCTTTCCGCACAGCCGGCTCGTCGGCGTCCTGACGCAGCTCTACCTCGGCCACCCAGGTGCGCTGGCGGAACTCGACGTCGAACCCCGAGTGATCTGCCTCGCACGCTGTCACATCGATCGATCACGCGGTGTCTTGAGGTCAAACGCTTCACGCTAAGGAGAAGCCATGACTGGGAACACCGAGGTGGTCGTGATCGGCGGCGGATACGCCGGCGTCATGGCGGCCAATCGCCTGACACAGCGCGACGACGTGACAGTGACCCTGATCAACCCGCGCCCGACCTTCGTCGAGCGGATCCGCCTGCACCAACTGGTAGGTGGCTCCGACGACGCGGTCGTGGACTACCGAGAAGTCCTGGGTAAGGGCATTCGGCTGGTCGTCGACACCGTGACACGGATTGACGCGGCCGGGCGCAGCGTGACGTTGGCGGCAGGCGGCACGGTCGGCTACGACTACCTGATCTACGCGGTGGGAAGTGGCAGCGCCGACCCGCGCGTTCCCGGTGCGGCCGAGTTCGCCCACCCGATTGCCACACTGGAGGCGGCGGAGCGGTTGCGGCCCCTCGTCGACGCCGCTCCCGCCGCTGCCGCTGTGACAGTTGTCGGAGCCGGTCCGACCGGCATCGAGACCGCCGCCGAGCTGGCGGAGAAGGGCCGCACCGTGACCCTGGTCTGCGGCGAGGTGCTCGGCCCGTACCTTCACCCTCGGGGCCGACGCTCCGTTGCCAAGCGGCTGGCCACACTCGGTGTGACCGTGCTCGAGGGCCCTGCCGCGACGGTGAGGGCCGTGACTCGCGATGTCGTGCGGCTCAGTGGCGGCCGCGAGCTGCCGAGCAAGGTGACCATCTGGACCGCCGGATTCGGCGTGCCGGACCTGGCCTGCCGCAGCGGGTTGAGCACCGACGCCCTGGGCCGCCTCCTCACGGACGAGACATTGACGAGCGTGCACGACGTACGCGTCGTCGCGGCCGGGGATTCGGCGGCACCCTCGGACCTGCCGTTCCGGATGAGCTGCCAGGCCGCGGGTCCGCTGGGTGCGCACGCCGCGGACACGGTGCTCAGCCGGATCGCTGGCGAGCAACCCGCGCCCATCAATCTGGGATTCGCGGGCCAGTGCATCAGTCTGGGTCGTCGGGCAGGCATCTTCCAGCTCGCTCACAGGAACGACACCGCGATGCGGCTCTACCTCGGCGGACGCCCCGGTGCGAAGCTCAAGGCGTTCGTGTGCTGGGGCACCGTCAAACAGTTGGCCGACGAAGCACGCAAGCCCGGTTCGCTTCACTGGGCATGGCCCAAGGATGACAAGCGTCAGCAGCTGCTGCAGGCGAAGCGGGGTGAGGCGCCTGCCACCGCCGAACGGGCAGCCTAGGCCGCGTCGGTGACCGGTCCGGTCGAATGCCAACGGATCCGACCCACCTGCGTCGTCGTGCGGCGACACAGGTGTGTCGGACCGAATTGCTACCAGCGAAAAGAGGACCTTGCTGTGGATACACACTTGACGGCCTCGCCAACCAGGGTCCGCCGCGCAGGAGAGGGGTCGAGCTATGATCGACCACACCACTGATCCGGCGACCGAGACCTTCGTCGCCCACGGCAATCTGCTCTTCACCGTCGCATATGAGATGCTCGGATCGGCGGCCGACGCCGAAGACGTCCTCCAGGAATCCTGGCTGCGGTGGGTCAAGGTCGACTTGGAGCAGGTGCGCGACCAACGCGCCTACCTGGTCCGGATCACGACCCGGCAGTCGCTCAACCGGCTGCGCACAATGAAGCGCCGCAAGGAGGCGTACGTCGGCCCCTGGCTGCCCGAGCCGATGCTCACCGCGCCGGACGTGGCCGAGAACGTCGAACTCGCCGAGAGTGTGTCGATGGCGCTTATGCTCGTCCTTGAGACGCTGTCGCCGACCGAGCGCGCCGTCTTCGTGCTGCGCGAGGCCTTCGATGTCAGCTACGACGAGATCGCCGCCGCCGTCGACAAGAGCCCAGCGGCCGTCCGCCAGATAGCTCACCGCGCCCGCCAGCACGTCGACGCCCGCCGCCCTCGCGAGACAGTCTCCCCGAACGAGACCCGGGCGGCTCTGGCGTCGTTGCAGCGTGCGCTCGAAACCGGGGACCCACAGGGCCTCCTCGACGTGCTTGCCCCTGAGGTCGTTCTGGTGAGCGACGGCGGCGGCGTCAAGCAGGCTGCGCTGCGGCCGATCATCGGCGCCGGGAAGGTGGTCCGCTTCATCGTCGGCGGCTCCGGCAAGACCGAAGCCGCACTCGCCAGTGACCTCACCGTGGTCAACGGCAACCCGGCGCTCGTCGTACGCCTGGACGGCGAGATCGACGGCGTCATGGCGATCCGTGTCGAGGACACCCGCATCACCGGCCTCTACTACGTCCGCAACCCGGAGAAGCTGACCCGCGTCGAAGCCGAGACCGCGCTCACCCTGCGATGAGTATTCCCGTCGAGGAAACCAGAGAGGCAGCGAGATCTTCCGGGCGAGCACCACGATTCGAGTTGCTGCTCGGCAGTGCGCTGCGCGTCGGCGTGGCCTGTCACGGCTCGCGTCGCGCGAGTCGCAGCGCTAGCGTTGGGCAGGCTGCAACGGCCGCGCCTGCCTTGCCTAGCAGGCGGCGGGGCACCGTGACGGTGTCGAGCAGGGGGTAGCCCCATTCGTCGAGTTGGATCATTTCGGGCAGCATTTCCGCGCAGATGCCGTGCGCCCGGCAGCCGATCGGGTCGACCCGCAGATACCGCTCTCGTCGCGGGCTCATCGGACGGGTCACCGCCAATCCCCGCAGCGGTCTTCCCAGGCGGGCAACGCCAGGCATGGGTGTCCGGCACCAGGACACGGCCGGCCAGCGAGGTGCGCGCGCAGGTCGTCGGGAAACGCGCGCAGCGCACTCCCTGCGAGTCGGACCGCGCCGTCAGGATGCCCACACGCGCCCCGGCCGCCGATGACTTCGAGGCGGCGTCGCAGCCGCGTCAGCGTGTCGTGACCGCGTGGCGCACCTGGTACGAGCTGTGTGAAGTCCTCGCTGATAGCCGGTAGCCCGAACATGCATGGACCGCACTGCGCGGCGGTCTCGCCTGCCAGGTACCGCAGGATCCGCGCGGTTTCCGCCAGGCCGCAGGCTCCGGTGGGCAGCACTACCAGCGAGGCGACCCCGAGTGAGGCGCCCACGGTCGCCAGATCGCGGTGAGTCATCCGCAGCCGTGCGGCGGAGGGAAAAGGCAGCCAGTTGCCGCCGTAGCCGCCGACGAGCACCGCCTGCACCGGGCCGGTAGGCCCACCGGCCGCGTCCAGTGCCTGCCCGATAGTGCTGCCCATCCCGATCTCATAGACGCCGGGATGTGTCATCGCGCCGGATACCGTGAGCAGGGTGCTGCCGGGCGAGTCAACGGTGCCGCAGCCCCGGAACCAGGCGGGCCCGTACCGGGCTATCAGGGCG
>JBOHEL010000237.1:0-7687 GCA_050700995.1 Sciscionella sp.
CGTCCGTTGACGATCGTATGGCGGCCGTTGTCGCTGCGAATCCTCAACGAACCCATCGGCTACGACGGCAAGCCCGCCGCCTACCCGCACGCGCACCAACGCGGGTTGGAACTGCTGCGCGTCATCGCCGCCGCCCGCGAGGCCTACGGCCCCGAAGTCGTGGGGGGCCTGTACACCGCTATGGGCGAAGCGGTCTGGAACGCATCCCCACCCGAGGAAGCCACCTTCGAGGCGGTGCTGGCGGATACGGCGCAGCCCAGGGACATCACGGCGATCCTCGATCGCGTAGGACTGCCCGCCCAGCTGGCCGACGCCGCGCACGACCCGGCCTGGGACGCCGAGCTGCGCGCCGAGACCGAACAGGCGGTGGCGCGGGCCGGCGGCGGGGTCGGCACGCCGATCCTGTCCTTCATCCCACCCGACGGGCCCGCCTTCTTCGGCCCGGTCATCCACCAGGCCCCAGACGGTGAGGAAGCGGTGCGGATGTGGGACGCGATCACCGTCATGGCCAACCGGCCGGGGTTCGCCGAACTCAAACGCACCCTGCGCGCGTTTCCCGACACGCCGCTCAGCGCCCGCATCGCCGGGCACGACACCCAGGTGCGCTGACGTCGCCAAGCACGGCCTGATCCGCAGCGCAGCGGCCACGATCATGACGCAGAGAGCGCCGATCGATGTGAGAACGGGGACGGTTGAGCTCGACCGAACTCGCGGCCGCTCAACAGCACCCGGCAGCGGTGCCCGACCCCCCGGTGGCTGACGGAGGCGATGGCTGACAGGGGAATAGGCCGTGGTGGGTCGTTTTCTCGCCGGTGACGGCGAAGTGCGGCGCGTAGCGGGTTTGCGGTGAGCATATCCGCGGTATGGCCGCACACCAGCATCGGCTTACCGGTGGCGAAGTGGTGGTGGTCATGGAGGTCGAACACGTGTGGTTACTTGGGCACCCCTCGGCGAACTCCACGCTGGCATAACCGAACTGCCGCGTGTGGTAGTCGAGACACCGGCGAGCGACGTCGAGTTGCTCGCCGGTCATGTCGACCCCGATCACTCGGCCTTGCGCGCCGACCAGCTGGGAGAGCACGAAACAGGTCGCGCCAGCTGCCGCATCCCAGATCGAGCACCGTGAGGTCCTCGAGCGCGGGCGGAATCGGTGAACCACAGCCGAAGAACGGTCCTTGATCTCGTCGTGCACGTTGCCCAGCGCGTCTGCCACCTGCGGCGGTGGCGCCTCGGCCAGGCAGCACGCCGTCTGCAGGTCCGCCGAGGACCGCAATACCTTTCCGTTCTCTCAGCAAGATCCGGCAACATCGCGCGCACAGGGAACCCGCACAGCCCGTCGCGCCTTCCCACCCGTGCTCGCGACAGGCGAGGACGTGCCATCGACCGTTGGGATCCGCAGCGCGACCGCAAACGAATCCCCTTGTTTGTGAACCGCTACCTGTTACCACCCGGCATCGGCGAAATTCGAGCGGAATGTCGGTCCGTTCGCAAGACGGCGCGGCCAGCCCCTCGGTGGCGGTCGAGGCTGCCCGCGGACTCAATGACACCCCCAAACTCGTACGCCATCGGCGCATTCGCGCTCGTCCCGACCGGAACCACACCCACCGAACTGACGTGGGCGGTGGCCGCGGCGATTCTCCCGGGTGCCCTGTTCGCCGGTTCCCGGGTGGCCCGATCCCTCAGCGAGGTGCCGCCCGGCTCAGCCATGCCGAGCGACTGCGGGCGAACCTCACCACCGCGGTCCTGGTCGGCGCGGGCGCCGGATACGGGCTGCCGATGTCCACCACCCACGTCTCCACCGGCGATATCGCTGGTACCTTCGGCATCCAACTGCGCCGCCTCGACGCCCTACCCTGCGCGACTTCGCCCTCGCCTGAACGCCCACTCCTCTGGTCGTCGCCGTATACTCCGTGCCACGCTGACCCGGCTCGGCGTCGGCGGTGGCGAGCGACCCCCACCGGACTGACTGGTGGGGGTCGTCTGTTCGACTGTCGAAAGTTCGCCGTGAAGATGGCTGGTGTGATCGGCTCGGGCGCGTCGGCGCCAGGTCGCGCGGCCTGTGCGGCGAGCCTGGTCGTGGTGTTGTGGTGGTAGCCGGGCTCGACGATCGGCGCGGGGCGTCCAGGACGTGCTGTCGGATCGCGGCGCTGCGGGCGGCAACGGTCGCACTCCCCAGCCCGCCGGTGAAATCGAGCGCGCTATGAACGCGCGCTATGGGGTCGGGATGGTGCGATTGTTGCCAGCAGCTGAACCGCTGATCGCCTACCGCCTAGCACGTCCTCTCGGTAGCCGTGGAGTGACCGAACATATCCGCCCCTACGCTGGATGAATCTCGATCACGTGACCGTTCTGCACGGTGAGGCGGTAGCGCCCACTCTGTAGGTCCGCCGTCATGACGTGTCCGCGATCCAGCTCGATCAGTTACACGCGGAAGCCTTCGTCTCGGATGCGCTCAGCCGCCCGGCCGGCCGGCCATCCTATGAGCTCGCTCGGGTCGAACCCGGGTGTCCGGTTGGTGTCGTCCATCTCGGCCTTCCAACTCGCATGGGCACGACGTTCTGGGGCAGGGCAACGAACCAGCGTAACTCACAATCACGCCGCCGGTCACCGTTGACTCCCCGATGGTGTGCATGAGGGGTGATCTCGGAGTTCGGGAAGAAAGGGCGGCGCTGCCGGGTTTCCCTGCGATGAGCCGATCGGTGACGGGCAGCGCGCGCTCGCGTGAGCAGACCTTCCATCGTTATATCGTGCCGGAGATCGAAGTGCTGCTACGTGTCGCGCGAACGCTGACCGGGTCCTGGGCGGACGCCGAGGATGTGGTGCAGGAGACGCTGATGCGCGCGTGGCGGGCGGCGGATCGCTTCGATGGGGCGCAGCCACGGGCATGGCTGCTGACAATTATGCGGCGCGCCCACCGCAATACCCTTCGGTCGCCGCGACCGGAACTGCCCGGTCACGACTGGGTACTCGAGGGAGGAGGCTCGTCGTCGTGCACCGCTCGTGAGCCCAGTGCCGAGGATCGCGTGATCGACGGAACACTCAACGCGCGGCTACAACACGCGGTTGCCGAACTTGATCCCCGGCTCCGCGCCGTACTGCTGCTGGTCGACGTTCACCAGCTCAGCTACGCGGAGGCCGCGCGGGCGCTGGGCGTCCCGGACGGGACGGTGACGTCACGACTAAGCCGAGCCCGAGCCCAGGTACGGGCACAGTTACGCGGCCACACCCCACGGCACGGAAGGACACGGTGATCGCAATGCTGACGTGGCTGACTTGCCTGACCTGCCCCTGGACCGCGCGCCGCCTGCACCGCTACCTCGACACCGACCCATCTGCCCCGCTGACGCCCGACGAGGTGCACCGGCTGGAGGCGCACCTGGCGGTGTGCGTGCGGTGCCGCGCAGCAGCCGAGGAATACCGAGCATTGCGCCGCGCGCTGGCCGGTCTGGCAGCCCAGCAGGCGCCAGACCCTCAACTGGTCGACCGGATGCGCCACGCCGCAGCCCGCATCGCCGCCGAGGATCACCCCGAATGCGAGTGACCGATCCTGCGTCCCGATGCGCCGTCCGCGACCGCCAGGTGATCGCCCGGGACCTGGCGGGACAGCTCGGGTTCGAGCTGCGATGTGCCGTACTGAGCAACCGGGAGCGTGATCATCGAACGGGCCAGCCTGCGGCCGATCCAGAAGCTGCTGCGCGGCCCGCTGGGCCGGTCGCGGCCAGGCTGGCCAACCGGCGCCTGTTCGCCCGCGAGTTCGCTACCCTGTTCTCGCCGGAGCACCCCGTTTCGGCGAGGAAACGGCGCAGTGGACGCGGTGCGCACCGCGCCGGCACGGGGCGATCGGCGACTGGCACAAGCCGCTGGGATCGTTGTGGGGATTTGGCGACCCGGTTGCCACCACCTCCGTACTTCAGGGACTGCGGGAACTGTGTGCGCGGGCTGGCGTGGTCGAACTACCCGGACTCGGCCACTACCCGCAGCTCGAGGACCCCGAGGCATTCACGACCGGTGCGATGCGGCTGCTGGAAGCGCCGCGCTAACCCGCGCGGCGAGCAAGGGCGGCGGGATCCACGATTTCAACGGCCGCGTACCGGACGGCGAGAGCACCCTCGCTCTCGAGCTGCTTGAGTATCTTGTTCAGGGACGGACGTTGCACGCCCAGCATCGCGGCGAGGGTTCGCTGCGGTAGCGGCACCCGCCGGTCGATAGCCTCGTCGAGTAGCAGGCGCGCGACCTGTTCACTCAACGAGCGCCCCAGCAGCCCAAGGATGCGGGCCTGGCTGGTGGCCAACCGGCCTGCGACACTGGACAACCAGCGGCGAGCGATCGCCGGGTGCCCGGCCAGCATTGACTCGAAGTCCGCCCGGTGCAAGAACAGACATACCACGTCGGTGAGGGCGCGAGCGGTGTAGGGCAGCGGCATGTCCAGCAACAGCGGGATATCGCCGTCCACGTCACCGGGGCGCAGCACATGCACCACGACGCGACGTCGGCCAGAGCCCACCGACAGCTCGACCTGCCCTTCGCGCACGATCCACACCCCGGGCGCCTTCTCCCCACCGGCGAACACGCTGGCACCGCGCGCCACCGGCAGGATGCGCAGGATCGACGCCAAGGCTGACACATCGGCGGCGAGCAGCGGCGCCGTATCACCGCGCCCGACGCAGCGGGCGACCCACGCCGCCTGACGCACCTGGGCATCGGCGTCTCGCTGGTTCCCACCGAGCAGGCGCAGCATCTGCCCGATCGCCGCAGGCGGGTTTTCGCGTCCCTTCATGCTGGAATTGTGTCATCTCACTGACACTGCGCGGCGCGCGTCGCCTGCGCAGGGGTTGCATGGGTAGCAGCGAATGAGGCTGCCAGCAGGAACACCAACCGGCGGCCGCGAGCGGCACTGACCGAGGATGGAGGCGAGGCACGTGTTGCGTGCGGTATGGAACGGGGTGGTGCTGGCTGAGGCCAAGCGCACGGTTCGGATCGAGGGCAACCACTATTTTCCTCCGACGTCGCTAAACCGCGAATACTTCGTCGAGAGCCCCACGAAAACGCTGTGCCCGTGGAAGGGAATAGCCAGTTACTACACGGTGTCGGCCGGCGGCGAGGTCGATCCCGACGGTGCGTGGTATTACCCGCATCCCAGCCCCCTGGCGCGCAAGATCAAGAATCACGTCGCGTTCGGCGGGGAGGTCCGCATCGACGGCGAGCGCGAACCCCGTGCCGACGGCGAGGCGGGCGCTGGCTGGTGGCGCACCCTGGTAGGGCGCCGTGGATAGGGCCGCAGGCTCCGGAGCCTGCCACCGGGGGGAACGAGGGCTGCGGCGTGCGGGGCGGGTTGGGGATCGGCTGGCATGAGTACCGAGGTGACACTGTACTGGCGCCCCGGCTGCCCGTTCTGCGCACTGCTGCGCAGCGATCTTCATCGGGTGCGGCTGCCGATGCGAGAGATCGATATCTGGCAGGATCCCGCGGCGGCGGCGACGGTGCGATCCGTGGCGGGGGGGCAATGAAACCGTACCGACCGTCGTCGTCGGCGACGCGGCGATGGTCAATCCCAGCGCCGCGCAGGTACTTGAGGTGGTGCACACTCGCGCCCCCGAACTGCTAGCTGCGACCGACACCGATGCCGCGACCCGGCTGAGCCAGGGCGCCTGGTGGGGCGGGGCCCTGGCGTCGCTCGTCCTCGCCGCCGTGTGGCTATTGCTCGCCCTCAAGGATCCCAGCACCACCTACCACCTGGCGCCGCTACTGGTGGCCGTAGCGTGGCCGCTCACCCGCCGCTGGCGCACCCGCTCTGCACTGCCCGCGCGCTCCGCGCTGGGCGCCGCCACCGGTGGCGCGGCCGTGGCGCTGGGCACCACAGCACTGCTGGCCTCCCAGCATGCGCTGACCGGTCCCACACTCAGCGGCTCGGGTGACGCCTTGATCGAGACTCTCATCGCGATCGTCGTCGGCGCCGCCATCGGCGGGGCACCCGCCGCAGTGGGCCACCGGCCGCACTCGGTGCCGGAAGGCTGAGCATGGCACCGGTACCACCCACCGCATCCTATGGCGGGACGGCGGCGGAACCGTTGCCGTGCGCGTTGCACGATCATGCGGCCGCCGAAACGTACGTGGCGTCGGTGGGCTTTAAGCATGGCCCACCGCGACTGCTCGGCGTCGAACTGGAATGGACCGTGCACCACGCCAACGACCCGCGCCGGCCGCTCACCGCCGGCCACCTCGCCGGCGCGCTCGGGCCGCACGCTCCCGCCACCCTCGATCCCAGCGGGCCTCACCTGCCGCTGGCGAACGGTTCCATGGTGAGCGTCGAGCCCGGCGGACAGGTCGAGATCTCCACACCGCCGCTGGCCTCGCTGCACGACCTACTCCTCACAACCGCCGCCGATGCCGCCGAACTCGCCGATCACCTCGAGCGAGCAGGCCTCCTACTGGGCGCGCAGGCCACCGATCCACACCGCCCGCCCCAGCGGCTGCTGGACACCCCCCGCTACGCCGCCATGCAGTCCGCGTTCGACCGGATCGGCCCGGACGGTCGGGCCATGATGTGCAGCACGGCGGGCCTACAGATCTGCCTCGACGCCGGCCAGCCGGACCGCACCGCGGCCCGCTGGGCGGCGGTGCACGCCCTGGGGCCCGCGCTGGTCGCCCTGTTCGCCAACTCCCCGCGGCTGCACGGCCGCGACACCACCTGGGCATCGACCCGCCTTCCGGTCCTGTTCGGCACCGACCCACCAAGGATGCTGCCCAGCAGCCTCAGCGCCGATCCCGCGGCGAGTTGGGCTCGCCGCGCGCTGGACATACCGGTCCTCTGCATCCGGCGCCCCGACCGGGCATGGGACGCACCGCCCGGAATGACGTTCACCGACTGGATCAACGGCGCACTACCAGATCCGCCGACCACGGCCGATCTGGACTACCACCTCTCAACGCTGTTCCCACCGGTGCGCCCGCGCGGCTACCTGGAAATCCGCTACCTCGACGCCCAACCCGGTGAGGCGTGGACGGCGCCGGTAGCGCTACTCGCCACACTCATGGCCGACGAGTCCACAGTGGATGAAGCAGCGCGATTGGCGGCGCCCTGCGCCGGGCGGTGGCTACCCGCCGCCCGTCACGGGCTCGCCGACCGGCCCAGCGCCGAGGCAGCCAACGCCCTGGTAGCTCTTGGTATCAGTACCATGGCGGCCAACACAGACCTCGACGACACGCACATCGCGGGAATCGCCACCCAGCTAACGCGACTGACCGGACGCAATGGACAGGCATCCAGCGTCACCGCCAGCCGCACCGGGCGACCGCGAGCGCGCAATCGCCTGCACCACACA
The DNA here is from genome assembly GCA_050700995.1 of Sciscionella sp. GTDB lineage: Bacteria > Actinomycetota > Actinomycetes > Mycobacteriales > Pseudonocardiaceae > JBOHEL01. The sequence continues at coordinate 7,323 of JBOHEL010000237.1, forward strand.
GAACAGTCGTGAGCGAACCCGTGATCGACGTACAACTCACCGGGGACGAGGTGGCGGCGTGGTTGCGGGAGTTCGTGGTGACGTGAGGCCGCGCCGGGGTCGCGGGTCAGCGTCGAAACGATAGCGTTCCGGTCGACGTTTGCGGCTCGCCGCGACAAGGTGATGCGCAAGCACAACGCGCTCGCCCACAGACTGGCAGTGATCTGCCTCGCGTTTCTTGGACCGGCCGATAGTGGGCCGTCTTACGCTGCTTCCTGCTTGTTTTTCCACGCGTTGTGGTAGCTGTTCAGCTGTAGGTAGCTGATCTTCCTGGTGTGTCGCGTGTGGATTTTGGTGTGGGAGCTGGGATGATGTTGGTGTGCCTG
>JBOHEL010000238.1:0-7674 GCA_050700995.1 Sciscionella sp.
TGGAGGGCCTGCCGGAGCAGGCGAGCGGCGATGCGTGGGCGACGCAGCTGCCCGGCCAGGACCTCGTGCCCGCCTACCTGGTGTCGAGGTTCGCCGCCCAGTATCGGGTGATCGTGGACGTGTTGCTGGCCGCGCAGGACGTCAGCCTGACCGGGATGTCCTATGACGAGGTCACCACCGCCGTGCGCACGCACCTGCTGACCCTGCTCCCGCATGAGCAGGTCGCCGCGCTGCTCGCCGAGGACACCTTCCACCTCGATGCCCGACTGGAGCAGCTCGCCCGCTGGCGAGTGGTGACCCGGTGGCAGGACCCGGCCCGCACCGGCGAGGACTTCCTGCGCAGACGGGACCGCTACCAGCTCACCCCGGCCGCGGCACGGCTGCACATGTTCTGGGCGCAGGCGGATCACGCGGACGAGGAGGCGGCCGCGGATCTGACCCTCGCGCCACGGGTGATCCACGAACGGCTCGCCGCCTTCTCCACGGCGATCCGCGACCGCGACTACCAGGCAGCGTCCACCGAGTTCCAGGCCGTCGCGGCGATTCATCAGGCAACGGCCAAGGCTGCCCGCACCTGGCAGCGGACGCTCGCGCACGCACTGTCCGGCGGCCCGGACCAGGCCAAGCAGGAACTGCTGTGGCGCACACTGCAGTCCTACATCGCGATGTGGGGTGAGCAGGTGGATGTACACAGTCCACGGATCGCCGCGCTCACCGAAGAACTGACCGAGCATCTGACGCCCCAGGTCTGGCGTGCCTGCATCCGCGCCTCGGTGGGCGGCGAGCCGAGCGAGGAGGACATCGCCGCGCACGCGCAGCGCTGGACGCAAACCTGGGACGCGCTGCGGTCGTGGTTCGCCGGGGCGAACGGCCAGGCCCGCAGGCTGCGCAGGCAGTTGCGCGACCTGGTGGCGCCGTGGGCACGCAACATGCACATCCTGATGGACACCGGCGGCGCCGTCACCCGCCGCGTCGAGCTGCTCAAGCTGGCCACCGCGATCGAGCGAGCGCCGAGCGAGGAGACGGCGTGGCGAATCTGGGACACCGCGGTCGGCGTGTTCAGCGCCCGTCACCTGCTGTTGGTCGCGGAAGCCGCCGACGATCAGACGATACCGTGGCACCTGGCCCCCCCGGCGCCGGTGACCGCGCGGTTCCGCGAGCACAGCGTGCGAGCCGCGGTCGGACGGCGCACCAGGACGCCCGACTATTCGGCGGGCAGGAATGCGGCACGCCGCGCACGGGTCGCGCAGGTCGCTGCCCGCAAGGGAGCGGAAGCGTCACTGCGGCGCCGCTCCGGCAGCCGGTTCGCGGAGTGGGACCACCTCAACGATGCCGAACTGGATCTGCTGCTCGAACTGTTGGACACGGCGCACGAGCACACCCACGACGGCATGCGGTCCTCGGTCACCGATGACGGTCGCTGGCGGGTAACCCTGACACCACCGGACGGCACAACAGACGGGACCGCCGTGTTGGCAGGCCCGGCGGGCAAGCTGGCGACACTGAACTGGCTGTTCGCGATGGAGCCGGTGTGAGCGGCAGGGACACCGTCGAACGACGACGCGCGTTCACCGGGCTGCTGGCGCATCCGGTGATCGACCGGCATGCCAACCCCGAGCTGCTGGCGCTGGTACGGCGGCACCGGCCGGTGCTGATCACCTGGTTCGCCGAATACCTCGGCTACCGGCTGGTGGTCACCGACACCGCGGCACGACTGTTCCGGCTGCCCCTCGGTGGCGCCGTGCTTGCCCCGCCGCGATTCGGGCAACCGCCGAGGCGAGTACTGGTGCTCGCCGTGCTCGCTGCCGCCGCCGCCGAGGACACGGAGGACGTCACCACCACGCAGGACCTCTCCGACCGGGTCCGCGCACTGTCCGGGCACGAGGACGTGCACCTCGCGCCATACGAACCCGACCGCTTCAGCGAACGGCAGTTGTTCGCCAAAGCGGTGCAGGTGCTGCTCGGAGCGGGCGCGCTTCGGCCGACCGGCAAGGGCGCCGACGAGCAGCGCGAAGGGTGGGCGCGGCGCACCGATGCCGTCGGCGGCGCCTACGACGTCCAGCGCGAGCTGTTGCTGCGCATGGTGGAGCCCAGCGCGCTGGACGCGGCGCTCGGCACACCGGACTCCGAAGCCGCACCCGAGGATTCCTCGGCCCGCTTCGGCATCATGCGGCGCCTGCTGGAACTGCCGGTCTGCCTGCACGCCGACCTCACCGACGCCGAGCGCACGTACCTGGCGAGCCAGCGCTACCGGATTCTCGCGTGGTGCGAGGAGATGACCGGCTGGGTGGTGGAGCAACGCGCCGAAGGCCTGGCCCTGATCGCGGCCGAGGAGGGCGACACCGATCTGCCGTTCCCGCGCCTGCGCGCGGTGGACTTCGTCGCCTTGATGCTGTTGGACGAGTTGCTGCGCAAGCAGTCGAACGCCGGTCTGGTCACCGCAGCCGACCTCGATCAGGCCGCGGCCGAAGTGCGGAGGGGGCACGAGAAGGCGATGACCAAGGAGCTCGCCGACGATCAGGCGCTACGGGCGAAGGGGATGGAAACCCTGCTGGCACTGGATTTGCTGCGCCCGGCAGCTGGTAAGGACACGTGGTGGCTGACACCGGCGGCGGCACGTTTCCGCAACCCAAGGGTCGTCTCGGTGACCACCAGGATCGACGATGGTGACGACGTGGACGACGAGCGCACCGACGAGGAGTACCAGCCGTGACCGAGCGTGAGACGGCCCAGGTCGATGCAGGCGAGTGGCTCTCCGCGGCGATCACGGGTGGCCTACCCGAACCCACCCGCGAACGATGGCAGCCGTTGCGGGTGGGGATCGTCAACCTGTGGGAATACGACGAGACGGAGTTCTGGTTCGCCGACGGCAGGCTGGTATTGCGCGGCGGGAACGGCGCGGGCAAGACGAAAGTACTCGAACTGACCACGCTGATGCTGCTGCGCGGCGAGGTCAGCGCGTCGGTGCTCGATCCGTTCGGCTCGCAGCACCGAACAATGCGGTTCAATCTGCTACCGACCGGCGAGGGCGACGATCCACGTGAGCCCGCCGATTCCGGGCTCGGCTACGCATGGGTGGAGTTCGGATATCGCACGGCTGACGGCGAGCCGGAGTACTTCACCTGCGGCATGGGCGCGAGTGCGCGCAGGGGCACCGGAACCGGCGGTGTCAACACCTGGCACTTCGTGACACGGCTGCGACCAGGCAAAGCGCTCACACTGTCCACTGCGGACAGGCCGATCGATCTGAAGGAGCTGCGCAAGCTCGACGGTGTCGAGATACCCGCCACCGCAACCGCGTACCGCTCGCGGTTGGCCACCGCGCTGTTCGGGCTCGAACCGGACGCCTATGACAACCTCACCGAGCTGCTCAAGCAGCTGCGAAAGCCCAAGCTTGGCGAGCGGCTGAATCCCGCGAGCCTCGCCGACACCCTGCGCGACGCGCTGCCACCGCTGGCGGCGGGAGAGGTGACGCAGCTCGCCGACGGCTGGGACCATCTGGAGCAACTCCGACAAGCCGTTGAGCAGACCGAGCACGCCGCGACGGCGGTCGCGACCTTCGTCCGCGGCGGCTGGCGACCATGGGCCAGGGTCGCCCTGAAGCGCAGGGCTGACGCCTTCACCGAGGCGACGACCGCGCTTGATCAGACCACCCGTGACAAGCGTGCGGCGGAGGCCGCGCTCGTCACGGCGGAAACCGCGGTGCGCGACACCGCGACGAAACTGGCCGAGACCCGGCAGCGCAAGCAGGACAGCGATGCCGCACTGCGCGAGCTGCTGGACAGCCAGGCATACCAGGATGCGGTGTCCTCGGCGAGCCGCGTGGAATCGCTACGCGATTCGGTGAAGACGCTCGGATCACCGCACCAGGCCGCGAACAAGCGGCTCGCCACGGCGGCCGAGGCTGTTGACGTGGCCACCCGGAAGGTCGCAAGCGCGGAAGCACAGGAGCGCCGCGCCGCCGACACGGTGAGCGGCGACGACAGCAACCTCCGTACCCACGCCGAGGCCGCCGGACTGCTCGCCTCCGCGGAACGTCATCTGCCGGCACACGACGTGGACGCCTTACTCGCCGACCACGGCAACCGCACCGAACGGTTCAGGCACCTGCGCGAGCTGCACGGCAGGCACGCCACCGCAGCTCGCGCCGCCGACCGTTCCGAGTACACCGTCACCGGGAAGGAACGCGACCTCGCCAGCGCGACCGAAGACGAGAGTAAGGCCGCCAGCGCGGTGGAGACGGCGGTCGACACGGTACGGGAGCAGATCCGCGACTGGGCAGGCACTGTCACCGTCGCGCGGTGCAGCGCCGAGCAGGTGGAGTCGTGGTGCGACCTGGTCGCGGAGCTGACCGTGATCGACACCGACGCAGGGGCCCCGACGGGTGGCCGATCGGCGACCGAAGCGCTCCGCGCGCATATCGCGGCTGTTCGCGACCGGCTCGCCCAGCAGCGCCACGACCTCCAACTCCGGCGCGCGCCACTCGTCGAGCGCAGGATCACAACCGAGAAGCAGCTGACCGAGGTGCGGGAACAGGCGGACGCGCCACCCCCACTACCGGAGTTGTGGCGGCGCAGGCAGCGCCCGGAGCCGGACTCCGGCATCGGTGCCCCGTTGTGGCGTTGCGTCCAGCCAAGCGAAGGCGCGAGCTCGGACACCCTGGCGACCCTTGAGGCGGCACTCGCCGCGGCGGGGTTGCTCGACTCCTGGCTGTCACCGACCGGTCAACTGTCCACAGTAGATGGTGCAGAGATCAACGATGTGCACCTGCTGACCGGCGAGGCGATCACTGGCAGCACCCTTGCTGCCGTGCTGGAGCCGACACCCTCGGGTGGTGTGCCCGCGGCGATCGTGCACTCGGTGCTCGGCAGTATCGGCTGGTATGGCCAACGTCCCAGCCATGACACCGGTACCTGGCTTGCCGAGGACGGAAGCTGGCGGCTCGGGCGGCTCACCGGCCGCGCGGAACCGCTGCGCCCGGTATCGCTGCTCGGTGCCACCGCGAGAGAGGCGGCACGGCAGCGCGAGATCTCCCGACTGGCACAGGAGCTCGATGAGGTGAACGGGCGGATCGGCCTGCTTGACGGCGAGCTCACCGTGCTCGCCGAGCGAGCCTCCTCATTGCACCGGGAGAACGAGGCTGTGCCGAGCGATCGGCCGGTGGCCGATGCCGTGATCACCCTGGCCGAACGCGGCAGGCGGCGCACCGAGTGCGATGTCGCGCTGGCGCAGGCCCAGGCCGAACACGATGACAATCTCCGGCGGCGCGACGAAGCGTGGGCGGCGTTCGCGGAGTACGCGGGGCAGCACGCGTTCCCGTTGCGGAATCTGGACGCGGTTGGCGCCGCGCTGCAGGAGTACCGAAGCGCGCTCGCCACGTTGCGCGGCGATCTCGCGGTGCTTGCCGCGAAGCATGACGCGGTCGCGGAGTCGATCACCACCCTCGCCGGATGTGAGCGACTGCGGGAAACCGCCGAGCGCGAACTGTCGGACCTCGACGGTCAGTTGCGTGCGGCGCGGGTGCGGCTACGGACTGCGGAGCAAGCCCTGCGCAGCGACCACGCGCAGCAACTGCGGCGCCGGCAGGAACTTGACGACACGGTGTCGCAGCTGGCCACGCGCATCGACATGCTCGGCGACGATCATGGCGAGGCGAAGGCGGCGCAAGCCAAGGCGGAGCACGTGCTCGACCAGCACGAGGAACATCGAGCCGGAGCCGAACGACAACGCGACGCGATGCTCACCGCGCTGTGGAGCACCGTCGATGCCGGACTTGCCGGTCCGCTCGGCGTGGCAGAACCGCAGCGGCGGACCGTTGAGCAGGGCCAGCAATTCGCCAGGGCCGCGCGAAGGGAAATCACCGTCACGGCCGATCAGGCAGCCGAGGACCGTACCTGGCGGCGGTGTTACGCGGCGATGAAGGAGATGACCAACGCCCTGTTGCCCAATCGGGACGCCAGGGTCGCCGAGGAAACCGACGGCGGCGACCTTCCCCGGGTGCTCGTGCTCACCGAACAGGCCGCCGGTTGGCAGCCCCCGCAGCAGGCCGCCGACGCGCTGGCCGAGCGGGTGCGCGAGCAGCGGGAGAATTACGATGCCGAGCAGCAGCGCGTGCTGACGACCCTGCTCGGCTCGACGTTCATCGAGCACCTCAAGGATCGGCTGGACTATACGGCCCGTACCTTCGCGGGCATCAACGAGCAGCTGGCACGACATCCCACCCGCTACGGGCATACCGTGCGGCTGCGCTGGGAGGCCAGCCCTGCCGATCCTGACGCGGGCGCCGTGGTCACCGCGCTCGCCCAGGGATATCAGCAGCTCGGGGCGCAGCGGCAGGAAATGGTGCGATCCTTCCTCGCCCGCAAGATCGACGAGGCGCGCGGTGACGCGGCGGCCGAGGGCATCGCGGATTGGAAGGAGCGGTTGGCGACGGCACTGGATTACCGCCGCTGGCTACGGATCTCCCTGCAGTATCGCTCCGGTAGCGGCAGCGGATGGTCGCCGTTCGACAGCGCGAAGCACGCGGCGAAATCCGGCGGCGAGAAGGTCGTGCTGCTGTCCCAGCCGCTGTTCGCCGCCGCCGTCGTCGCCTACGACGCCGCTGCGGCGCAGGCACCGCGCTGGGTGTGGCTTGACGAAGCGATGACCGGGGTCGACGCGGGGATCAAGGCCTCATTCATGGGCCTGACCGTCGCTTTCGACCTTGATGTGATGCTCACCGCCCACGACGAGTGGTGCAACTACCCCACCGTGCCCGCGGTCGCCGTCTACGACCTCGCCCGCGAGCAGCATCTCGCGGGTGTCGATGTGCTGCCCTATCTGTGGTGTGGCGGAGACCTGACCAAGGTGGAGGTCGATCGGCTCGGCTTGTCGCATCGGGAGGATCCGCTCGCGGCGGAAGGCTTGTTCGCCTCGGATGGCACGGATGACTGAACTTCCCGAGGGCATCAGCGAATGGGCCGCGCTATCCGGTCCGGCAGTGGTGCTCGACGCGGTGCGGCTGCGCGCGCAGCGGGGGTATCGCACCGAGACCGGCGTGCTGCAAGCCGTGCTGAGCGCGGGGCAGCGCAGGGAGGTGGCGAAGCTGCTCGGCACCCCGTGGGATGTCTCCGGCAGGCCCGTGCGGCTGCAGGATCTCGCGGCGGCACTTGCCGAACACCGGCTGACGGTCAGGGGGCTGGTGGAGGCGGTGGACGGGCACAGCATCGATGATCGCAGGGTCATCCGCGCGCGGATGACCGCAAGGGCGGAGCGCGAGCGGCTGGCCGCACGGCATCTGCTGGTCGTCGCAGGCCTGCCGGAATCCACAGTGGACACATTCCTCTCCGATGGGAGCTTACCGAGCGCGGGCTCCGGCGAACTCACCGAGCTGATGGCACAGGTGCGCACGGTATGGCAGGTGCTGCCGGACGCGGCGGGTAAGCCGGTCCGGCTGGCCCAGCTCGCCGCGACAGTGTTCGGTGACGCGCACGCGCTGGATTGGCACACCGCGCTCGGGCGCGCGGTGGCAAGGCTCGCCGCATCCGTGCACCGGCTCCCCCGGCCATTGCGCGGCGGTAAGCAATGGCGGCAGGCGCTGGCCGTGGCGGGCGTACGGTGCGACGGCGTGTCGTCTCGGGCGCTCGTGCTGAACCTTCCGCTGCGCGGCGACGCCCCCGCTGTCGCGTTCTGCGG
>JBOHEL010000239.1:0-7661 GCA_050700995.1 Sciscionella sp.
ACCGTTGTCGGGCAGGTTGTCGCACGGAACCACCGAGACCGGGCCGGCGTCAGCGGCGCGCCTGGCCGCCAGCCCCGCTACCAGGCGGCCAGGCACGCTGCTCACCGCGTGGTACTCGCCTGCCCTTAGACTGGCCATATCGGCAGACACGTGTGGCGCATCAGGGTTGAGGCCGCTGCTTTTGCCTCGACAGTAGGCAGCTTCGGTCACGGTGAGAGTGAGGATTCTGGTCTCGCTCATACGGAGATATCGCAACCACATATCCAGATCAGCTCCGGCGTGCGCCTTCGAGATGCTCGCGATCACGTCGAAGTGGTTGCCCTCCGGGGCTTGGGTGATGAGGGTGTAGAGCCCGTCCTGACTGGACATGGCGTCGGCGAGTTCGCGGCTACGTCCTGTGAAGGCAGCTATCCCCCACTCGTCGGCGTCGGTCGCCAGATCCGTGTAGGCAGCCTGGTGCGCACGGAAGAAGTTGCCAAGGCCGAGGTGCACCTGTCGCACCGGGGCCGCGGTCCGACCGTGGGCCACCCTTCTCGACAGCGGAACGGAGCCTGCCTTCGCGGTCATAGCTTGAATACCCTGCGAGGGTTGTCCGACACCAGTTCGACGGCGGTTGTCATCGCTTCGTCCGCGTCGAGACGATGCTCGGCGACGAGTCCTGCCAGGAAAGCGCTGTCGAGGCGCCGGGACATGTCGTGCCGGGCAGGGATGGAGCAGAACGCCCTGGTGTCATCGATAAAGCCGGACATGCGCGAGAACCCGGCGGTTTCGGTAACCGCGGCGTGAAACCGGTGGATCGCATCGGGGGCGTCAAGGAACCACCACGGGGCACCAATGTAGACCGAGGGGTAGAAGCCTGCGAGGGGTGCGATTTCCCTTGACCACACGGTCTCGTCCAGGGTGAACAGGACGAGGTTCAGGTTGGGGTGGGTGCCGTAACGTTCGAGCAGCGGGCGCAGTGCGTTGGTGTATTCCGTCTGCCCGGGGATGTCGGAGCCAGTGTCCGGCCCGTACTGCAAGGCACTGGCGGTGTGGTGATTGCGGTGAGCGCCCGGATGTAGCGTCATGACGAGACCGTCCTCGCAGGACATCCGCGCCATCTCCAACAGCATATGCCGTCGGAATGCCGTCGCCGACTCGGATGTCGCGCTACCGAGGTGTGCGTCCTGGTAGATCCGTTCCGCCTCGGCGGGTGCCAGTGGATCGGTCCTGGCGTCCGGATGACCGTGGTCCGACGAGAGCGCCCCATGCGCGATGAAGTAGCGGCGACGGTCTTCCAGCGCGTGCAGGTATCCCTGGTAGGTGCCGGTATCGATCCCCGAGGCTTCCCCGAGCTTTGCTACCGCATCGCGCCATCCCGGGAAATCCGGATCCAGGTAACGGTCGGGCCGGAAGGTTGGCGTCACCCTAGGGGTCCAGTTCGGGTCGCCCGCCAGTTCCGCGTGAGCGGCCAGATCGTCGATCGGGTCGTCCGTGGTGGCGAGCAGCGCGATATCGAAGCGTTCGAACAGTGCGCGTGGTCGGAACTCCTCACGGGCAAGGCAACCCGCGATCCGGTCGTAGAGCGCATCTGCGTTCTTAGCCGAAGGTCGTTCCGTGACACCGAAAATGTCGGCGAGTACGGTGTCGAACCAATACCGCACCGGCGTGCTGCGGAACACCGACCAGTGCTCGCAGACCAGGCGCCATACGGCCCGCGCTTCCTCTTCCGGCAGCGGCGGCCTGCCGACGCCAAGTGAATGCAAGGGGACACCGCTGGCATGCAGTAGCCGGGTGACGTAGTGATCCGGTGTGACCAGCAGGCTGGCCGGGTCGGCGAATGGCTCGTTGTCGACAAGCAAGCGCGCGGGGATGTGGCCGTGCGGCGAGATGATGGGCATGTCACGGACCGCGTCGTACAGCTCGCGGGCGATCGCCCGCACCCCGGGATCCGGCGGTAACAGCCGGTCAGGATGTGGTGCGAGCGCGGCAGCAGGATTCGACATGCGCTTAGCGTGCTGAACCGTCGTCCGCTCGGCAATCGGTTGCCATCAATTGTCGCGGCTCGCCCCCGGCGCCGATTGCGCGGGCCCGCGTGCTCCCGCCCATGCCGGAGTCGGCCGTCGCCTGCCTGTTGACTCGCGTACCACCAGGCGCGTCGGGAGGGCGATCGGTGTGCCTGCACTGGCATGAGCTCCGCCGATCAGAGCCAGCAGATTGTGCACGGCGATCGAGCCGAGCGCACGTAGGGGTGCTGCCACCGTGGTGAGTCCAGGCGTCACGAGGTCGGCGCCGAAGATGTTGTCGAAGCCGACGACGCTGACCTCGTGCGGAATGCGTGCTCCGAACGCGAGCAGGCCACGGATCAGCCCGATCGCCATCAGGTCGTTGTAGGCGATGACCGAGGAGGTCCGATGATGTCGAAGATCTTCCGCGGCGGCCACCCCCCCAACAACCGTTGGCGGGTAAGGGCCGAGCCGCCGCACCTGGAGTTGGCGAGCCGCAGCCAACTCCCGCAATGATCGCCAGCGCATGCCGTCCGCCCACGCCGCGCCCGGGCCTGCGAGGTAGGTGATGCGCTCATGCCCGAGATCGCAGAGGTGGTCAACGGCGTGACGCATGGCCTGGGCGTGGTCGACGACCACACTCGGCACGTCGGCGATGGCACGGTTCAGCACGATCACGGGACGTTGCTTCGCCGTCATCCTGATCGCGGAGTCCGACATGCGCGTGCTGAGTAGCACGATGCCTTCCACTGTCGGGATCGCCCGTTCCAGCGCCTCCCGCTCCAGCCTGTCCGACTCCTGGGCATCGGCGAGCAGCGTCGTGTAGTCGGCTTCGGCCGCCGCCGACTGGGCGCCCCTGATGATCTCGAAATAGTACGGATTAGTGATATCCGAGGTGGCGAGCGCGATCATCGAGGTGTGGCCTGTCGGAAGGGCGCGGGCCAGCGGGTTAGTGCGGTAACCGAGCTCCGCGGCGATCTTCCGGATCCGTTCCGCGGTCTCGGATTTGACCCTGCCGGGACGGGAAAAGGCACGTGACACCGTGGATGGTGCGACGCCCGCCACGCGGGCGACGTCGTAGATCGTCGGCGATGACCGGATGCGTTGCGACCTCGGCTGTGCTGGCACTGCATCCACCTTCGGTCTCGGCGCGATCGCACGACATTAGTATCTCGTGACAACAGATGGCAACCGCTTGCCGTCAGTGGTCGGCACTGCCTCAATTGCACGTACTTCATCGCCACCAGGCCGCCGCGAGGAGCAGAAACCAAGCGGACGTTCCGGGAACGGGATTCTGATGCGGCAGAGCACAGCAAGTGATGCGCCGTCCAGCCGTCGGGCTGGGCCGCTGTCACTGCGGGCGCGAAGGCGCTGCGCGCCCCGTTGTCTCCGAAAACGTGTAGTACCGAGTTCGATCATCCGATGCCAGCTGGCACGGGTCTCATGGAAGTGGAGGATGAGCATGGGACGGAACCGACGTATCAGTGTTGCCCTTGTCAGCGGTGCGGCGGCGGTCGCGCTTGCGGTGTCTGCCTGTGGTGCGCCGACGAACAGCGCGAAAACGGCGGATGCGAGCCAGGTGCCCGCGAAGCCGAGTTCCCCTGTGACGCTCAATATTCTGGACATAGCTGGGAACCTGCAGCTGACCAAGGGGATGATCGAGAACTTCAAGAAGGCGAATCCCGATATCGTCAAGAACGTCACCTATACCACCGCCCCGGCACCCAACATGGCGGGCAAGCTGCAGGCCCAGCAGCAAGGCGGCAACGCCACCACCAGCCTTGTGCTCAGCGGGACCGACGGGCTTTCCGCCGGTATCCAGAAGGGCTTGCTGAGCAAACTGGTACCGAACTTCTCCAACCGGCTGCCGAAGAACATGATGGCCAACTACCTCAAGCCCGCCGCGGCTATGCAAAAACTGGCCAACGGTTACGGTGTCGAGTTGGTCTACTACCCATCGGGGCCGCTGCTTGAGTACAACCCCGCCAAGGTCGCCAACCCGCCGAAGTCGCCGCAGCAACTGCTCGACTACGCGAAGGCGCACCCCGGCAAGGTGCAGTACGCCAACCCGGCCAACTCGGGGCCTGGCCGCACCTGGCTGATGGGTCTGCCGTACCTGCTTGGCGACAAGAACCCGAAGGATCCAACCAAGGGCTGGGCCAAGACCTGGGCGTATCTGAAGGAACTTGGCAAGTACACCGCGAGCTATCCCTCGGGCACGACCGAGACGATGAAGAATCTCGCGTCCGGGAGTGTGGACGTCATCCTTTCGACCACGGGCTGGGACATCAACCCGCGTGCCCTCGGCACAGTCCCGAACACGATGAAGGTAGCCGTCATGGACAACATGCACTGGGTGAGCGATGCGCAGTTCGCGTTGATTCCCAAGGGTGTCTCTGGAGATGTGATGGCCGCGGACCTCGCGCTGATCAAGTGGATGCTGAAGCCCGACCAGCAGGCGATCGCATACGACGACGGCTATTTCTACCCAGGTCCCGCGGTCAAGGGCGTTACCTTGAGTATGGCGCCGCAGAAGAGTCAGGAGGTGATCCACAAGTTCGGTCGCCTGCAGTACAAGACATGGATCGCGGACTACCCGGTTGAGACATCGTTACCCGCGCAACAGCAGGTCGCGGCGTTCGACAAGTGGAATCGACTCGTCGGCAGTGGCAAGTAGCTAGCACGTAAGGCTGGAGCAGATGACCGATCCGAGTTTCCAGGAACTGCGTTTCGAAGGTGTCAGTCGCAGATACGGGAGCCAGAACGCACTGACAGATCTCACCCTTTCGATCAAGGGTAGGGAGTTCGTCGCCCTGCTAGGACCGTCAGGCTGCGGGAAGTCCACCGCGCTGAACTGCCTTGCCGGGCTGCTCCCGCTGACGGATGGGTCGATCTATCTCGATGACCGGCGGATCGACACGGTGCAGCCGGAGCAGCGTGGGTTCGGCATGGTGTTCCAGAACTACGCGCTGTTCCCGCACATGTCCGTCCGTAAGAACATCGGTTTCGGGCTGAAGATGCGCAAGATGCCAAAGGCGCAGGCCGAGCAGCGAATCGACGAGGCCGTGGCACTCGTGCAGCTCGAAGAGCATCAGGACAAGATGCCAGGGCAGCTCTCGGGCGGGCAGCAGCAGCGGGTGGCGATAGCTCGCGTGATCGCACTGCACCCGCCGGTCGTGCTCATGGACGAGCCGCTGTCCAATCTGGACGCGAAGCTGCGTCTTGAGATGCGGATGGAGATTCGGCGGCTGCACCAGGACCTCGGCCTTACCACGATCTATGTGACTCATGACCAGGAGGAGGCATTGTCCCTTGCCGACCGGCTCGTGGTGCTGCGTGAGGGTGTGATGCAGCAGTTCGGCACGCCGGAGGAGGTATACGACTACCCCGCGAACGGTTACGTCGCCGGGTTCATGGGATATCGCAACCTGCTCGAACTCGATGCGACACTGGCAGACTCCGGCGGTGTGCGTTTGGAAGGGCCGCACATCCGGTTGAGGGGCTCCAACCGTGAGGACGTCGGCCTCGGGCGGGCGGTCGCCGCCATCCGCCCGGAGGACTTCGTGATCGGCGAGCTGGATGGCAACCGGATCGACGTGATGGTGGAGATCGCGGAGTACCACGGTCGTGAGCTCTCGGTCGAGGCCGTGATGCTGGGCGGCCAGAAGGTGTACTTCCGGACGCAGGAGCGGGTGGCGCCGGGCGACAAGGTGGTGCTTGGTGTGCCTGCCCACCGGGTGCTGGTGTTCCAGGATACCGCTGCCGCGAAGGAAGGAGTAACGGCATGAGCGGCGGTACGGTCGATGCTCTCGAGAATGGCGCACCGGCGAGGCTTTCGCTGCGTCACCGGCTCGCCGACCGAGGAGTGGACCGGACGCTGTGGCTGCTGTTGCCTGCGGTGGCCTTCATAATTCTGCTGTTCCTTTACCCGTTCCTCTACGGCCTGCAGCTCTCGTTTCATCCCGCCGAGGGCAGCGGCGCGTTCGCCAACTACCTGAGGTTCTTCCGGGACGCGTACCTGCGGAATACGATGTGGACGACCCTCGGCCTTGGCGTGCCCGCCGCGCTGGTCAACGTGCTGGCCTCGATTCCGATCGCGTACCTCATGCGGGGGAAGGTGCGGGGAAAGCGAACCCTGACCACGCTCCTGGTGGTTCCCATCACCTTGGGAACTGTGCTGACAGCGCAAGGTTTGATCATGTACGCGGGACCGACAGGCTGGCTGAACAAGGTTCTCATGGGTATCGGCGTCATCGATTCTCCGTTGACCCTGATCCACAACTGGATAGGCGTCTTCCTGAGCCTGATCATCACGGGTTTCCCGTTCGCGTTCCTGCTCACACTTTCCTATATATCTGGTATCGACCCGTCGCTGGAGAAGGCAGCGGCCAGCCTCGGCGCCAGGCCGCTACAGCGGTTCCGTAGCATCACGATGCCGCTGCTGGCGCCAGGCCTTGCGATCACGTTCACGCTGTCCTTCGTGCTGGCGTTCTCGGTGTTCCCCTCGGCACAGCTCGTCGGCGACCCTTCCGGCTCGACGAGGGTGATCTCGATCGCCGCATACGACGCCGCATTCCAGCAGTTCGACTATTCGATGGGCTCGACTATCGCGATGATCATGGCGGTGATGATGCTGATAGTCATTGGCCTGGTGATGGTCTGGCGCACGTCGCTTTACCGTGGTTCGACGGGAGGCAAGGGCTGATGTCGACGCTGACCAGGGCACCGAGGACGTCCGCTGCCGCCGCCAAGGTGTCCTCGAAACGGAAAACCCGGGTCTGGGCGCTGGTCGTGTGGGTGGTCGTAGCGTTCTTCTTCCTGAACCTGATCGGACTTATCGCTTCGGTCGTCGTCGACTCGCTGGGGTCGAAGTGGTTCAACACCTGGCTGCCGCAGGGATTCACCTTCCACTGGTATTCGGACGCCTGGCGCGACTTCGGGCTCTCCTCGGTGTTGCTGGTGACCTTGGAGGTCGCCGCCGTCGTCGTCCTGCTGTCCGTTGTTATCGGCGTGCCCGCATCATACGCGCTTGCCAGGCGTGAGTTTCCTGGCAAGCGAATCGTGATGCTGCTCTTCGTATTGCCGATCCTGGTGCCGCCGATCACCTACGGCATCCCGCTCGCTACGGTGTTGTACAAGGTGCATCTGGCAGGTTCCCTGTCCGGCGTGATCCTCGCCAATCTCGTGCCGTCCGTGCCGTTTGTGATCTTGACGATGACGCCGTTCATCGAGCAGATCGACCCGAAGATCGAGTCGGCGGCACGGATGTGCGGAGCCAGGACGACCGCGATCTTCACTCGCATACTTGCTCCGCTGCTGATACCGGGGATCCTCGCCGCCTGCATCCTGGTGCTCGTGCGCACCGTCGGCATGTTCGAGCTGACTTACCTGACGGCAGGCCCGAACAGCACCACCCTGGTGGTAGCGCTGTACAACTCCGTCTTCGCGGCCGGTATCCGCGCCAACCAGTCGGTGGATGCCATGGCGACGATATACACCGGCTCGATGCTGGTCCTACTCGTCATTGCGCTACGTTACGTGAATCCCACCCAGCTCGTGACCAGGGGCCGAGAGGAGCCAGGTCGGTGAGGCGGGTAGTGACATGACAGACTCGGGAACAGGCGCCGTGGAGCCGATCCTGCGGCTGCATGCCGATGACGTGGTCGGCATCGCTCG
>JBOHEL010000240.1:0-7645 GCA_050700995.1 Sciscionella sp.
CCCCACCCGGATCCACTCAGCTGTGCCTACCTGGCTGCCGCGGCCTTGGCCCTGGCCTGGGTGGCATCAGCCTTGCCCTGCCGCGCCACGCTGGCCCGCCACCCCTCGGAGTCATCAACGACCGGCAATGACCCCGTCCGCGACTTCCCGACCCGTGAGCACTTTCCGGTGCCCTAGCACCGGAAAGTGCTCACGGCGCTGTTAGAACTGGTAGTAAAGGAACGGGCTGAAGGTGCCGGACGCGATCAGGATGGCGGAGTAGAGCACGCCACCGGTCATCACGCCGATCCGGGTGGCCAGCGCGAGCTTGCCCCGTGACGCTTCCAGCAGCGGGCCGGTGACCGGATGGCTGGGTAGCAGGAACACCAGCAGCGCGAAGATCAGGATGATCAGGCGTTGGTTGGTCAGCGCCGCCGAGACGACGTCGGTAATGCCGGAGACGTCCGGCGCGAACATATGGCCGAGCATCGCCATCGCGTGTGGCAGGTCGTCGGCGCGGAATGGCACCCAACCGATGATCACCAGCAGCAGCGTGACGGCCCTGCGGGCCATCCGTGGCAGCGGCCGGAACGGGTCCTTCGCCCATCCCGTGGCGCGTTCGATGATCAACAGCAGCCCGTGGTAGCAGCCCCACACTATGAACGTCCAGCTCGCACCGTGCCAGAAACCGGTCAGCACGAACACGATGCACAGGTTCCGGTAGGTGTTGGCCCTGCCATGACGATTACCGCCGAGCGGGATGTAGAGGTAATCGCGGAACCAGCGGGACAGTGACATGTGCCAGCGGCGCCAGAACTCGGTGACGGTGATCGAGGAGTAGGGGCGCGCGAAGTTCTCCGGCAGCCGGAATCCCAGCATTCGGCCCATTCCGATCGCCATATCGGAGTAACCGGAGAAGTCGAAGAACAATTGCAGGGTGTATCCAACCGCACCGAGCCAGGCCACCCCAAAGGTCACATCACCGTTCGAGGTCGCGAAGCAGGCGTCCACCATTGGCCCGAGTGAGTCGGCCACCACCACTTTTTTTGTCAGCCCCAGCGCGAACCGTGGGAAACCGGCGGCGATATCGTCGAGGCGGTGGGTGCGGATCTGCGGCAACTGATCGGCGATCTCCCGGTACCGCACGATCGGCCCGGCGATCAGTTGCGGGAACATCGCGATGTAGGTGATGAACGAGACCGGATTGTGCACCGGCTTGCGCTCGCCCCGGTAGACATCCACGACGTAGGAGATGTTGTGGAACGTGTAGAAGGAGATCCCGATCGGCAGCGCCAAATGGGTCACCGGGAAGTCGCCGCCGAACAGGCGCGAGAGGTTGTCGAGTTGCTGGGTGAAGAAGCCGGCGTACTTCCAGATGGCCAACGCGCACAGGTCAACCGTGATCACGCCGACCAGCAGTAGCTGCCTGCGATCGGTGTTGAGGTCCCACGCGTCGGGCTCCAGCCACAGGCCGACGGTGTAGTTGATCGCCATACAACCGAGTAGCAGCAGCACGAGGGCGCCGCCACCGCTGACGTAGAACAGCAGGCTGCCGACCGCGATGATGCCATTGCGCCAGGTGCGCGGTGCCAGCAGCACTGCCAGCAGCACGAGCGGCAGAAAGTACCACAGGAATAGCGGGCTGGCGAACGACATCCTCGCACTTTCGGTCAACGGACGGGCGGCGGCTCGACCTTAACCGAGCGATTCACCCGCACTGATCGATATCGCCAAATCGCCGCGACCGTCGTGACGCCAGGCCGCTCCTGGCACAGAGAGTACTTAGGTGCGGCCTGCGACCCTGCGTCTGCGGGCCACTTCGGCGAGTACGACGCCCGCTGCCACCGAGGCGTTCAACGACTCGACGCCCGCGCTCATCGGGATGGACACCGTGGCGTCGCAGGTCTCCCGCACCAGCCGTGACAGCCCCCGGCCCTCGGAACCGACCACCACGATCAGCGGACCGCTCGCCAGCTCCAGCCTGTCGATGTCGACGGTACCGTCGACATCGAGCCCGATGATCATCAGCCCGCGTTTCGCCCAGTCCTTGAGCTGCCTTGTCAGGTTCACTGCGCGTGCGACGGGCAGCTTGGCAGCGGTGCCCGCGCTGGTCCGCCACGCCACTGCGGTGACCCCGGCGGAGCGCCGCTGGGGGAGCAGCACACCGTGCGCGCCGAACGCGGCGGCTCCTCGGATCACCGCGCCGAGGTTGCGCGGGTCCGTCACACCGTCCAGCGCGACGAGCAGCGGCGGTTCGCCGGAGTTCTGCGCGGCTGCCAGCAGTTCGTCCGGTTCGGCATAGGCGAACGGTGGCACGGCAAGCCCGAGCCCCTGGTGCAGTGCGCCGCCGGTGAGTCTGTCCAACTCGCCGCGCGCCACCTCGAGCACCGAGATTCCCCGGTCGGCCGCCAGTTGCACCGACTCCGCGACCCGATCGTCGGCATCTACGCCGATCGCCACATACAGCGCGGTGGCACGCACCCCGGCGCGCAGGCATTCCACTACCGGGTTACGTCCGGCGACGATTTCGCCGGAATCCTCTCGCGGCTTGCGGCGCTGGCGCTCCGTGGTAGCCCTCGCCTTGGATGTCGCTCGCCGTGCCGCCGGATGCCCGACGCGGTCGCGTGCCTTGGGGGTCGGTCCCTTTCCCTCAAGGCCCTTCGACTTCTGCCCGCCAGTACCGGCGACGGCGCCCTTCTTGGTGCCAGGCTTGCGCATGGCACCCTTGCGCTGAGAATTTCCTGCCACGTCAGCGCTCCTGAATTGTCCATTGTGGACCGTCGGGGGAGTCCTCGACGGCGATCCCTGCTTTCAGCAGGGTGTCCCGCAACGCGTCCGCGGCAGCGAAATCCCGTTCCGCGCGTGCCCGTTGCCGTTGTTCGAGAAAGGAACCGACCAGTGTGGCGAGTGCCTGTCGGGCTCCGGAATCCTCGCCCGCGGCCTGGCCCCATTGCGAGGGCTGCGGGTCAAGCCCGAGCGTGTCCATCATCGCGCGGACCGAAGCTGCGGCGTTTCCTGCCGACGCGTCGTCCCCGGAATCCAAGGCGCCATTACCTTCCCGCACGGCATTGTGCACGATCGCGAGCGCGGTGGGGGTGGCAAGGTCGTCGTCCATCGCGGCAACGAACTCGGCGCACAGCGCACCGGGATCGGTCGGTCCGAGCCGCTGTGATGCTCTGCGCAGGAACGATTCGACACGGCGGTAAGCCGCGACCGACTCGTCAAGTGCTTCCGGCGAATACTCGATTGTGGAGCGGTAGTGGGGCGCGACCAGGTAGTAGCGCAACTCCGGTGCGCGCACCCTGCGCAGCATCTCCGGGATCGACACCACATTGCCAAGCGACTTCGACATCTTCTCGCCGCTCATCGTCACCCAGGCTACGTGCATCCAGTACCTGGCGAACTCGTCGCCCGCGGCGAGCGATTGTGCGCGTTCGTTCTCGTGGTGCGGGAATACCAGGTCCACTCCGCCACCGTGAATGTCGAAAGTGGACCCGAGGTAGCAGGTCGACATGGCGGAGCATTCGAGGTGCCAGCCTGGTCGTCCTGGCCCCCAAGGCGTCGGCCACGAAGGTTCGCCCGGTTTGCCTGACTTCCAGAGCGTGAAGTCGCGTGGGTCCCGCTTGCCGTGGCTTGCCGACTCGCCCTGCTTTACCTCGTCGAGTCGTTGCCCGGAAAGCGCGCCGTAGCCCTCGAATGTGTTGACCGCGAAGTACACGTCGCCGTCTGCCGGGTATGCGTGGCCTGCGTCGATCAGCCGTTGCATCAGCTCGATCATCTGGGTGACGTGCCCGGTGGCGCGCGGCGCGATAGACGGCGGCAGGCAGCCAAGCGCGGCGTAGGCGGACTCGAACGCGCGCTCGTGGACGGCGGCCCACTCCCACCACGGCCTGCCGGCGGCGGCCGCCTTGTTGAGGATCTTGTCGTCGATGTCGGTGACATTGCGGACCAGCAGCACATCGGCGCCCTCGCGGCTCAGCCACCGTCGCAACACGTCGTAGTTCAGTGCGCCACGGACGTGCCCGATGTGCGGGGATCCCTGTGGGGTGGCGCCACACACGTAGATGGACACCGTGCCGGTCCGCGCGGGATAGAACTCCCGCAGGGCACGGGTCGCGGTGTCATAGAGGTGCAGAGCCACCCCGAAATGGTACGGGGTGGCCTACTTTCCCCTGGTCACGCCCCGTGAGTACTTTCGTCCGTTATAGCGTACGAAAGTACTCACGGGGGTTGACCAGCGAGGATGTCGGTTATTGGGGTAGTAGTAGCGCGGTGGCGATGGCGGCGATGCCTTCGCCACGGCCCGTCAGACCGAGCCCGTCGGTGGTGGTGCCCGAAACGCTGACGGGTATGCCTGCCGCTTCCGACAGGGCCCACTGGGCTTCGTCCCTGCGCGGACCGATCTTGGGGAAGTTGCCGATTACCTGCACCACGGCATTGCCGGGAGCGAAGCCTGCCGCGACAATTCGCCTGCCGATATCCGTCAGCAGGTCCACGCCGTGCGCACCGGCCCACTGCGGGTCGTCGGTGCCGAACACCGCGCCGAGGTCGCCCAAACCTGCCGCGGAGAGCAAAGCGTCGCACAGCGCGTGCGCGGCCACGTCGCCGTCGGAGTGCCCCGCAGCGCCGTCTACACCCTCCCACCGCAGGCCCGCGATCCAGCACGGCCTGCCCGATTCGATGGGGTGCACATCCATGCCGAGGCCGACACGCGGGGTTGGGGTCGTCACAGCATGAGCGTAGACGGCTCGGCGGCCAGTACGGCTTCCGCCACCGCGAGATCGAACGGGGTAGTGATCTTCATGGCGTACGGATGGCCCGGCACGGTGTGCACGGCTACGCCGAGTTGCTCCGCCAGCCCCGAATCGTCGGTCGCGGGGACCTCGAGTTCGTAGGCCCGACGCAACACTTCGGTTGAGAATCCTTGGGGGGTCTGCACGATCCGCAGTGCGGACCGGTCGACGGTCGTGACGACACGGTGCTCCGCGGTGACCTGCTTGATGGTGTCGGCCACTGGGAGCACCGGAATTACCGCAGCGGCACCCGATCGCACCGCCGCCACGACCGCGGCGACCATGGCCGGCGGAGTGAACGCTCTGGCGGCGTCGTGGACCAGCACCGCATCTACGGCGATTGGCCCTGACAGCGCTGCCGCCAGTGCCAGCCGTACGGATGCTGTCCGGTCTGTTCCGCCTGCCACTACTGTGACCAGCTCGATAGGTACGTCGAAGCTGAGTAGCACCTCGTGGACCCGCGATAGCTCCGGCTCGCCGACCGCGATCACGACATGGTCGACGGAGCCGGAACCGAGTAGGCCCCGTACGGCCCTGACGAGCAACGGAACACCGCCGACAGCGACTAGCGCCTTCGGCAGCCCGGCACCGAGCCGAACTCCACGGCCAGCGGCCGGAACGAGCGCGACGACGCGCACGGTGTCAGCTACCTGCTGGTCAGACAGTCGCCGTTTCGAGGACGTCGTCGAGGACGACTGCTGCTTTTTCCTCGTCCGTGCCCTCGGCTAGGGCAAGCTCGCTCACCAGTATCTGCCGAGCCTTTGCCAGCATCCGCTTCTCGCCTGCGGACAGCCCGCGATCCTTTTCACGCCGCCAGAGGTCGCGCACCACTTCGGCCACCTTGTTCACATCGCCGGAGGCGAGCTTTTCCAGGTTGGCCTTATACCGCCGGGACCAGTTGGTCGGTTCCTCGGTATGAGGTGCCCGCAGCACTTCGAAGACCCGGTCGAGACCCTCCTGGCCGACGACATCACGCACACCGACGACTTCAGCGTTGTCGGCTGGTACACGAACGGTCAGATCACCTTGCGCGACCTTCAGCACGAGGTACTTCTTCTCCTCGCCCTTGATCACACGGGTCTCGATTGCTTCGATGAGCGCGGCACCGTGGTGCGGGTAGACGACAGTCTCTCCGACCTTGAAAACCATGTGTCCTCTGCCCCTTTCGCTGTACCCATCTTAACACGGCCTTACCCGGAGGGTTAACCCCGTGTCAATCTGTCTGCGCAGGTCAGCGCTGGTTTGGGGGCTTGACAAAACCAGGGTTGGCGTGCTTAGTGCGGGCGCGCTGTGCGCGATGTCGTCCACTATGGACATGGTGTTGGTCACTGAAGGTGGCACCGGGTTCCGCCACTCGGGTCGGCCCCCGATAAGCTCTGCCCTCGCAGGAGTCGTGCCAGGTCGGGGAAGGATCGGAGCTACCGTGAGCCGCGCTGAGTACTCGTCCAGGGATCGTAAGACCGGGCGTCGCCCCATGCTGGCCAGGCTGGCGCCCGCGGCCCTCGGTGTCACCGCCGCCGTCTTGCTCGCCGGGTGTGGCACGGGCCAGGTCGCGCAGACAGCCAATGAGGAGTCCGCTGTCAACGGGGCGAGTGCCACCATCGGTACGATCGCCATCAGGGACGCGCAGTTGGCTCCAGCCCCGCAGCCGCAGGGTTACTACACGTCCGGTGCCGACGCGCCGCTGATCATGACCATCGTGAATACCGGCAGTGCCTCGGACAAGCTGCTCTCGGTGAGTAGCCCGGATGCCGCGGGAGCCAGCATCGTCGGCGACAGCGAGCTGATCGCGGGCACCTCGGTACGCAGCACTGAGGTGCCCGCGGGCAAGACCGCCAGCCCGCAGGCGACCCCTAGCCAGTCCACTCCCTCGCAGGCGAACCCCAGTTCCGACGCGAGGCCGACCCCATCGCTGCCGATCGGGCAGATCAGGATCACCCTGACCGGGCTGAAGGTGCACCAACTGCGCACAGGATACGAGGTGCCGGTCGTTCTCACCTTCGCCAAGGCGGGCAAGGTGACGGTGCCGATGCCGATCGCTATCGCTCCGATTGCCGGGTCGTCGCACGGCAGCGGGGCCTGATCAGACCGGATCCGCCGAACTGTCGGTGGAGCCACGTAGGTTCACCTCGTGCCAAAGATCGCGCGAAACTACCGATGTGCCGAATGCGGACATGATGTCGCCAAGTGGGTAGGGCGTTGCCCGGAGTGCCAGTCATGGGGCTCTGTCGCGGAACAAGCCTCGGCACCTACCTCGCTGAGCCGGGTCGCAGTGGGCGCACCCAGCTCACCGGCACGGCCGATTGCGGAGGTCGACATCGAGGCCGCCCGTGCCAGCGGCACGGGTGTCGCGGAACTTGACCGGGTACTCGGCGGTGGGCTGGTGCCAGGCGCGGTGGTGTTGCTGGCAGGCGAACCCGGTGTCGGCAAATCGACATTGCTGCTTGAGGTGGCCTACCAGTGGGCGGCTGGCCGGGGTGCCCCCGCGCTGTACGTCACTGGCGAGGAATCCGCGGGTCAGGTGCGGTTGCGTGCGGAGCGCACCGGCAATGTGCACAACCGGATGTATCTCGCCGCGGAAAGTGATCTCGCCGCGATACTCGGTCATGTGGATGCGGTCGGGCCGGGCATGCTGATCGTCGACTCGGTGCAGACCGTCGGTACCCAGCAGGCGGAGGGCAGCCCCGGCGGGGTGACCCAGGTGCGGGCCGTGACCGGTGGGCTGGTCGCTCTCGCCAAGGAGCGCGGGCTGCCGGTGGTGCTCGTGGGACACGTGACGAAGGAGGGCTCGATCGCGGGGCCACGGCTGCTGGAGCACCTGGTTGACGTGGTGCTGCAGTTCGAGGGCGACCGGCATTCCACGCTGCGCATGC
>JBOHEL010000241.1:0-7606 GCA_050700995.1 Sciscionella sp.
TCGCCGTCGACACGGTGCCCGCCGCGCTCGACGGCTCCCTGCCTGTCACCGAGCGCCCTCTCACGTTCTGCTGAAAGTGGCTCTTGTTCCAAAGAGCGGAACGAGAGCCACTTTCAGCACACACAACTACACAAGAGCCACTTTCAGCGGATCTGCGGGGCGACCTCGGCGGCGACCAGTTCCACGTGGGCCAAGTCGGTGAGGTCAAGCAGTTGAAGGTAGATGCGTTCGATGCCGGTGCGCTCACGCCACTCGCCGAGCCGGTCGACGATCTCAGACGGCGTGCCGGCCAGCCCGCTGGCCTTGACTTCGTCGGGGTCCCTGCCCATGGCCTCTGCTCTTGCCGCGACCTCCACATCATCTGCGCCGGCAGCGACAACCAGCGCGACCGATCGGATCATGTCACCTGGGTCCCGCCCGATGGCGCGGCAGGCGTCGTCCACCCTGGCGAACTGCGCCTCGGCGGTGTCCATGTCCACGAAGGGCAGGTTGAACTCGTTGGCGAACCGTGCCGCCAGCTCGGGCGTCCGCCTCCTGCCCTTCCCGCCGAGCAGCACCGGTGGACACGGCTGCTGTGTCGGCTTAGGCAGCGCGGGGGAGTCCACGAGCTGATAGTGCTTGCCGGAAAAAGAGTACGTCTGGCCCTCCGGCGCCTGCCATAACCCGGTGATGATCTCCAGTTGCTCCGCGTAGCGCTCGAATCGCTCGCCGAGAGATGGGAACGGCAGCCCGTAAGCGGTGTGCTCGGTCTCATACCAGCCGGAACCGATACCAAGCTCGACACGACCGTCGGACATCTGATCCACCTGCGAGACGGCGATCGCCAGTGGCCCTGGGTTGCGGAATGTCGCGGCCGTCATCAGCGTTCCCAGCCGGATGGTCGACGTCTCGCGTGCCAGTCCGGCCAAGGTGATCCATGCGTCGGTGGGCCCTGGCAGACCGTCGACCGACCCCATCTTGAGGTAATGGTCAGAGCGGAAGAACGCGCCGTACCCGGCGTCCTCCGCGCACCGCGCGACGCGGCGCAGGTCGTCATAGCTGGCACCCTGCTGGGGTTCGGTAAAGATCCGTAGTTCCACGGGGATCACCGTAGAGCACACCCCTTACCGTCGTCGCGAATGACGCCTGCCCTTGTGGTCCGTTCGGTCCTGGATGTCCTTGGTGTGTGCAGCAGCCGCCTCGGATGGCGCCTCACCGACGACGTCCATCGCGTGTCCCAGCCGGATCCGCTCCAGCATCCGCTCCACCGCGGTGATCACCTCGACACTGGCCTGTTTCTGGTCCGACGCGGTAGCGATCACCGTCGCGGCGGCAGAAAGGGCACCGAACAGCAGCCGCGACGTGACCTCAACGGGCACCGCCTCGACGGCACCAGAATCGATCATCGACTGCACCGTGTCACGGATCAGCCCGAAGCTGAAGTGATCCTCAGCCTCCCGCCACCGCTCCCACCCCATCACTACCGGCCCCTCGTGCACCACGATGCGCTGGTAGGACGGCTCTAAGCAGATCTTGATGTACGTGCGCAGACCGGTCATCGCCGCCGCCCACGGGTCTTGCGGCTCGGCCACGATCTCCGCCAGCCGCCGCATCGCGTTGCTCTCCACGGCGTTGAATGCCGCTTCGAACAGCGCCTGCTTTCCGCTGAAATGGTGGTACAGCGCACCTTTGGTGACCCGCGCCCGCTTGGATATCTCGTCGAGGGCAGTTCCCGCGTAACCGCGCTTAGTGATCAAGTCGATCGCACTGTCGACCAATGCCTGCCGCGTGGACTCGGAGTATTCCAGCCGCCTGGAACGTGCTGTCGCCATCCTCACAACGATACGACATACCGACGGTACGGGCCGGTGCTATTCTGGTGTCATACCGACGGTATGCCGCAAACTCACGGTATAACGCAGGTCACTCCACAGGAGGTAACACCATGAGCTGGGAAAGTCACTACCGCAGGCGAGACGCCATCGACGCCGTCCTGCGGCACGCCGAGGGCCACCCGCACGAAGGCCTGGCGTTCGCCGTGATCCCGCAGGCCCGCGAGGAGTTCGCCGACGAGCAGGAGCTACTGCTGGCGTTGCACTACAAGTGGACGCAGATATTGACCGGCCATCTCAACGTCGCGTTCGAGGACGATTCCACCGAACCCGTTGACGCGATCGGCCAGGCATGGCGCACGGCAGCGGCGCGCAACCCGGTACTGCGCGGACTGCTTGACGCCCACCTCACGACCGCGCAGGACCCGCGGCTACGGGCGGCCCGAGGGCAGGAGCAGCGGATGCTCGCGGTAAGCGCGGGACTCGCCGAACCGCACGAGCCCGACGACGAACTGACCAAGGTCGGTGCCGCTTATGCCGCGCTACTGCGGCGCACGCCGGAGCGCGCAGGGTGTCATCGCCCGTTCGCCGGCCTGCGCAAGCTGGTCACGAGCAACTGAGCCACTCCATCGCCCGTCAGGAAGCACGGTAAATTCACGTCATGCCTCAATGGACCGAAGCCGACATTCCCGATCAGAGCGACCGGACCGTGTTGATTACCGGCGCCAACTCTGGGCTGGGTCTGCGCAGCGCGCAGGTACTGGCGGGGAAGGGTGCAAGGGTGCTGCTCGCCTGCCGCTCGGCGGAACGCGGGGAGCAGGCGTTGCGGCAGGTGCGAGCTTGTGGCGGCACGGCCGAACTGCAGCACTTAGACCTGGCCGACCTCGAATCGGTGCGCAAGGCCGCAGCAGAGATCCGCGAGCGCACGGGCGACGCCGTGGACGTGCTGATGAACAACGCCGGGGTCATGATGACCCCGAAGCGCAGCACCAAGCAGGACTACGAGCTGCAGTTCGGCACCAATCACCTCGGGCACGCCGCGCTCACCTGGCTGCTGATGCCCGCGCTCCGCAACCGCCCCGGCGCCCGGGTGGTGACGCTGTCCAGCCTGGCCGCGGTCAGCGGCAGGCTGAACTATAGCGACCCCAACTTCGAACACCGCCGCTACACACCCCCGACGGCATACGGTCAGGCAAAGCTGGCGAACCAGGTTTTCGCGATCGAACTCGACCGCAGGCTGCGCGCCGCCGATGCACAGGTGCGCAGCATCGCGGCGCATCCCGGCTTCACCTCGACCGAGCTGTCGGCCAATATGGGACGCGCGCACGGCATCAAGCTGATCGAATGGATCGGCGAGGCGGGCAACCGGCTGCTGGCACAACGTGTCGAGCGGGGTGCGCTCCCGCAGCTGTACGCGGCGACCGACCCGTCGGTTCGCGGTGGCGAGTACATCGGACCAAGCGGTCCCGGCCAGATGCGCGGTCACCCCAAGCCGATCACCCCGCTCGCGGCCGCCCGCGATGCGGTGGCGGGCGCCCGCCTGTGGGCGCTGACCGCGGACCTGACCAAGGTGGCGCCCGACCCCGCGTGAGCCAGCACACCATGGCGCCGGGCGTAGGGTTACGGGCGTGACTGTGGCACCTGAGGGTCGGAAGTTGTTGCGCGTCGAGGTCCGCAACTCCACGACACCGATCGAGAAGAAACCGTCATGGATCAGGACCAGAGCCAAGATGGGCCCGGAGTACACCGAGCTCAAAGGCCTGGTCAAGCGGGAGGGCCTGCACACCGTGTGCGAGGCGGCAGGCTGTCCCAATATCTACGAGTGCTGGGAAGACCGCGAGGCCACCTTCCTGATCGGCGGCGACCAGTGCACCCGTCGCTGCGACTTCTGCCAGATCGACACCGGCAAGCCGGCTGAGCTCGATACCGACGAGCCGCGCAGGGTCGCCGAGAGCGTGCAAGCCATGGGGCTGCGCTACTCCACCGTCACCGGTGTCGCCCGCGACGACCTTGCCGACGGCGGGGCGTGGCTGTATGCCG
The DNA here is from genome assembly GCA_050700995.1 of Sciscionella sp. GTDB lineage: Bacteria > Actinomycetota > Actinomycetes > Mycobacteriales > Pseudonocardiaceae > JBOHEL01. The sequence goes on from JBOHEL010000241.1 coordinate 3,852, forward strand.
AAACCGTGCGGCGCATCCACAACCTGAACCCTGGCACCGGTGTCGAGTTACTTATCCCGGACTTCAACGCCGAGCCCGATGCACTGGCGGAGGTGTTCTCCTCCCGGCCCGAGGTGCTGGCACACAACGTGGAGACCGTGCCGCGGATCTTCAAGGCGATCAGGCCTGGCTTCCGGTACGCACGGTCCTTGCAGGTGATCAGCGAGGCGCGGGATGCCGGACTGGTAACCAAGTCGAACCTGATCCTCGGAATGGGCGAGACGCCCGACGAGGTAGTCCCCGCCATGCGCGATTTGCACGAGGCCGGCTGTGAGATCCTCACGATCACCCAGTACCTGCGCCCGAGCGTGCGCCACCACCCCGTCGACCGGTGGGTCAGGCCCGAAGAGTTCGTGCAGCATTCCCAAGAAGCCGAGCGCATCGGCTTCGCCGGGGTCATGGCAGGCCCGCTGGTCCGCTCCTCCTACCGGGCGGGAAGGCTGTACGCCCAGGCCGTGCTGCGCCGCGGCCAGTCACTCCCCGACAACCTCGCTCACCTCCGCCTGGCGAGCCCCGCCGCGCAGGAAGCCGCCAGCCTGCTACACCGCTGAACTGGCGTTACTCCAGTAATGGCGTTACTCGGCTGGGAACGCCGGGCGGGTCAGTGCGGCTCGCCGAGTGCGACGCCGTCGCACTCGGCGGCGAAACCGGCGCCGAACGCGGTGGACGGGGTGTGAGCGCCGGCCTCGACACCGCCCGCACGCAGCTGGTTCACGGCCCGCAGCACCGAGTCGGCGGTGAATGGGATGGCGGCAGGCAAGGTCATCGTCAGCGAGAGTCGGGCACCCGAAGCGTCGCGCACCTGCCCCCATACCTGCGCCCTGCCGCCGGCCTCGGCTGACGCGGGTGCGGTGAGCAGCCGCTGGACCAGCGCCTTACCCGCCCGCTGCACCACGGGCGTCCGCAGCACCGGCGCCAGCCAGCTGCTCCCCTTGCCGATCGCCCTGCCACCCGGCAGCACGGTGTACGTCGTGATGTCGGGGATGCCGGTGGAACGGTAGGCCGAGCTGACATCACCCCACGGGATGGCGTGCACCACCTTCGGCCCTGACGGGAACTCGGCGGTGACGTGGCGGTGTGCGAGCGGGACACTGCGCAACCGCCCGCCAACCCTGGCGCGACCACCCGTACCGGCGCCCTCGATGGCGGTCTTGGCGGTGCCGGGGCCTATCTTCACCGTGCCATGGAACGCCAGGTGCAACTCGGTCGCATCCGGCATCTCCGCCGCGAGGGTCGCCGCCACACAGTCGGTTGGCACTACATCGAAACCCGCCCCCGGCAGCAACACCACGCCCGCCCGCAGCGCGTCATGATGGCGCGCGTATACGGCCTCGAAGACATCAATCTCGCCGGTGATGTCGAGGTAGTGCGTGCCGGTTGCCAGGCAGGCATCCATCATCGGCGCCGCGGTTGCGGAGAACGGTCCCGCGCAATGCGCGACGACGTCCACGTCCCGCAGCGCGACACGCAAGGCCGCCGGATCGGAGAGACCGACCTGCCGGTGGTCGAATCCGAGTTCGTTCGCGATCGGGGCGATCTTGCCGGCGGTACGCCCGGCCATGATCGGCTGCTCACCCCGTCGCGCCGCGACCTGCGCGATCAGCCTGCCCGTGTACCCGTTGGCGCCATACAACATCCAGGTCATGCCGACAGCATGCCTTACTCGCCGGTACGGGGCTGCGTGCGCCGCGTCATTATTCCGCAAGCGGGGCTGCGACCTGGCTGTTGATCTCGATGAGGTGTTCCAGCTGCGCTAGGGAGAGCCGGTCGAGAAAATGGTGGCGGACCGCTTGGACATGGTTCGGCGCGGCCACCGTGATGGCCTCAAGGCCCGCGGGGGTCAGTACCGCGAAGCTGCCACGCGCGTCGGAATCGCAATCCTCCTTACCGACCAGCCCGCGCTTGCTCATCCTGGTGATCTGGTGTGACAGCCTGCTCTTCGACCACACCAGTCGCGTTGCCAGCTCGGTCATCCGCAGGCGCAGGCCTTCGACCTCGGACAACTCGACCAGCACCTGGTAGTCGGTGTAGGACAATCCTGAGTCACGGCCCAGCTCACGCTCCAGCCGTGCCCGCAGCAGCTCGTGCATCCGCAGGTAGCCGCGCCAGGCCAGTGCCTCTGTCTCATCCAGCCACCGTGGTTCCGTCACAGCTCCATCCTACGGAATAGTTGATGCATCAACTTAGTTGGTGTGTAGAGTAATGGTTGATAGTTCAACCAGCTGCCCCAGCAGCCGGAAGAGGAGGCCGATATGCCCGCCGTCACCGCCGATACCCTGGCCCTACCGCGAATCCCCATCCCACTGGCCGCCACCCAGCGCCCTGTGCGGTCCGTGACCAGCGCACCGAGCGGCTTCGAAGGCGAAGGCTTCCCGGTCCGCAGGGCCTTCGCCGGAGTTTCACTCGCCGACCTGGATCCGTTCATCCACATGGACCAGATGGGCGAGGTCGAGTACGCGCCGGGCGACCCGAAGGGTACCGCGTGGCATCCACACCGCGGCTTCGAGACCGTGACGTACATGCTGGACGGCACCTTCGAACACCAGGACTCCCACGGCGGCGGCGGCGTGATCACCAATGGTGACACGCAGTGGATGACCGCGGGCGGCGGCATACTGCACATCGAGAAGCCACCTGAGGCGCTCGTCGCGTCCGGTGGGCTCTTCCACGGCGTGCAACTGTGGGTCAACCTGCCGAGGGCCAACAAGTTCAACACGCCGCACTATCAGGACATCGGCGGGCAGCAGGCGCGCCTGCTCGCCTCCGACGACGGTGGTGCGCTGGTTCGCGTGATCGCAGGCGAGATCGCAGGGAACACCGGTCCTGGCACGACGTTCACGCCGATCACGCTGGCACATGCCACGGTGAGTCCCGCTGCCCGGCTGACAGTGCCATGGCAGCGCGATTTCAACGCGCTGGTGTACGTGCTGGCGGGCAACGGCTTCGCCGGTGCCCAGCGCCGGCCGGTGCGAAAGGGCCAGCTCGTGGTGTTCGGACCTGGCGACACGGTGACGATCACCGCGGACACCAGCCAGCCTGCCGCGGAACCTGACCTGGAAGTACTGCTGCTCGGCGGTAGGCCGATCCGGGAGCCCGTGGCGCACTACGGCCCGTTCGTGATGAACACCAGGGAAGAGATCATCCAGGCGATGGAAGACTTCCAGTCGGGGCGCTTCGGGAGCATTCCCGCCGAGCCGCTCCCCCACACCCACGGCGGATCGACCGCGGTGGCAGAACGGGAGGCGTGATGCCGGACCTGGCTGAACAAGTGCTCGCCGCAGCTGACACAATCGCGGTTGTCGGCCTGAGTACCCATGAGCACAAGGAAGCGCACGTGATTCCCGCCGCGATGCAGGCGGCGGGTTACCGCGTGATCCCGGTACACCCGAGCGCGGCCGAGATCCTCGGCGAGCGCGCCTACCGGTCGCTCGACGACGTCACCGGATCGGTCGACATCGTCAACGTGTTCCGCCCGGCCGCCGAAGCGCCCGGTATCGCGAGGCAGGCGGTGCGAATCGGCGCGAACGCATTGTGGCTGCAGCAGGGCATCGTGTCCGAGGAAGCCAGGAGCATCGCCGAGTTGGCGGGCCTCGACTACGTCGAGGACCGGTGCATGGGAGTGGTCCGAGCGGTCGCGAGCCTGCGGAAGAACTGAGCCGAGCCGCCGCTGCTACCGGAAACGCGGGTCGGTCTTCAACTAACGACAGCAGTGTGCC
>JBOHEL010000242.1:0-7558 GCA_050700995.1 Sciscionella sp.
GAGGTGAGCGATGGGATCCGGGAAGGAAACGTCTCACGAGCTTGGATCACGCGCTCTGGTGTCACCGCGAGTGCCGCGTCGACGAATGGCTGTTGTACGCCCAGCAGAGCCCGGCCAGCGCGGGCGGGCGCGGACTTGTCAATGGTGCGCTCTACACCCGCGCCGGCGTGCTGGTCGCTTCGGTGGCCCAGCAGGGCGTGGTGCTTTCAGTTGACGAGGGATGATTCGTAGGAAGGCTGAATAGCAGATGTCGGAAATGGTGCGATACGAGGTCGAGTCGAACGTCGCGACGGTGACGCTCAACCGGCCGGATGCCATGAACACGATGAGCTCCGAGTTGCTGGCCGGGGTCGCAGCGTCGCTTGAGGACGCCAGCGAGGACCCGCGAGTCCGGGTTGTGGTGCTGACCGGTAACGGCAGGGCATTCTGCGCGGGCGGCGATCTCAACAAGTTCGCTGCGGGCGCGGGCCAGGAGATCGGTGTCGGCACAAGGATTGCGCAACTGCGGACGGCCATGCGCACGTCCCAGTTGCTCGCCGAGATGCCCAAACCGACAATCGCGGCGATCAACGGCGCTTGTGCTGGAGCCGGACTCTCCTGGGCGTGTGCCGCGGATCTGCGGTACTGCGTGGAATCCGCCCGCTTCAACACCGCGTTCCTCACGGCCGGACTGTCGGGAGACTTCGGCGGATCGTGGACGTTGCCGAGAATCGTCGGGCCTGCGAAGGCTCGCGAGATGTACCTTTTGCCCGAGAAGTTCGGCGGCCAGCGTGCGGAACAACTTGGCCTGGTCAACCGGTGCGTTCCCGACGCCGAACTGGGCGTGGCTGTGGCGGAGGTGGCGGCGAGGCTGGTCGACTCCGCGCCGCTGGCATTGGCGGCGGTGAAAGCGAACTTCAACGATTCGCTCACCGACGACTTCGCCACGCATCTTGATCTGGAGGCTTCCCGTCACGCCCGCTGCCAGTACACCGCGGATGCGCGGGAGGCGGCGGCAGCGTTCCTGGAGAAGCGGAAGCCTGCTTTCCTGGGAGAATGAGGATTTTCACCCGCTTCCGCACTGCGGGCGGTCAGCCGAACGAGACAGCGACTACGGACGTCATATGGTGGACGTCTGACGGGGAGCTGTAACGCGTGGCGAGGAGTGAGCGTGCCGGTGGGCGGGGTAGTCGGGTTGATCGGCACGCTGCTGGCCGCGTTGCACCGCGGGCTGCCCACTCCGCTGTGTCATGGCGACTGGTTGCTGACGACGAGTTTGGCCGGCGCGGTACTCGCGCTGCTACCAGTGATCGGTGCGTTACTCGTCGCATTCATTCGAAAGGTCATCGGCAACCGCTACGGACTGGCGAGCGGCACGCTGCTCGGCCTGACCGGTGTCGCGTTCTGCCTGGTGCTGCCGTGGCTGGCGTTCCGTGGCGTCACAGAGGTGTACTCCCGGCTCAGCGTTGGCGCCTCGCTTAACGGCATCCCCAGCGGTGCGCTGTCCACGCGCTCCTGTTTCGTCGGCGACCAGGCGTCCTACCTGACGCAGTCGCCGACGGTACGAGCGGCGGTGTTCGGTTCGGGCAGCCGGTTGGCGCACGGGTTCTACCTGGCGTTGCTGGTGGCGCTGCCGTTGGTCGGGCTGCTGTTCGTCTGGCTGCAGGCCAAAGCGGCCACCCGCAAGGGACCGGCGTGGCCGCGCCGCCTGCTCTGGGTGCCGTACCTGCTTTTCGCCATGGCCAGCGCGCCGTTCGAGGCGAATGTGGTCGCGCAGCTCTGGCTCGGGTTCGTACCGGCAAGCCTGCTCGGTGCGCTGCTGGTGTGGCTCGTCGGCCCGCCGCGGTGGTCGGTGGTCAACCGCAGCAGGCAGCCCAGGTATGAGCCCGAGCCGGAATATGAGCCCGAGTATCAGCCAGAGCCTGTCGCGGACGCCCGCGAACTCGCCGATACGCCAGGGCCGATGCCGTTCCCCGCAGCTGGTTCGGGCACTGCCGTACTGGCCGACACCGTCGGCAACGGCCGGTTTCGCAGGGTCCGTACCCTCGGGAAGGGCGGCTTCGGCACGGTGTGGCTGGCTGTGGACACGCAGCTTGACCGCACTGTCGCGGTGAAGTTCGCGCATGCACCTGACACGGACACGGAAGCACGGATCCTGCGGGAGGCCAGGGCGCTGGCGGCGGTCCGGCATCCGAACTGTGTGCGGATCTACGACATCGTCGCCACCGGCCATGGCAGCGATGGCCTCGGCATCGTGATGGAGTACATCGAAGGACGAGCACTGTCTGACACGGTGCGATCCTCCAACGGGCTGGACGAGGTGGCCGCGGCCCGGCTGTGGGCAACCATGGCAGGCGCGCTGCAAGCTGCCCATGACAGGGCGGTGCTACACCGGGACATCAAGCCCTCAAACGTCATCGTGGACCCTGCGGGGTCACCCCACCTGATCGACTTCGGCATCGCCCGCAACAAGGGCGATATGACGCTGACCGCGGCGGGCATGATGGTGGGCACCCCAGACTTCCTGGCACCGGAGACCGCGGCGGGACAACCCGCGACGCCCGCATCCGACGCCTGGCAGCTCGCCGCGACCGTGAGCTACTCGCTGACCGGTCAGCCACCCCGGGGGCATCGGGAGAACAGCATGGCGGCGTTGATGGCGGCCGCCAACGCCGAACCGTGCACCGAGCTTCCTCGCGGTGGCCCGCATGTCCGGATGTTGCGTGCCGCGCTGGACAGCAACCCGTCACGGCGGCCGACACTGGCGATCGTGCACCGGGAACTCGGCGGCTGGCTCGCCGGTACCGGGCACTCCGAGGAAGGGCCGCTCACCAGGGTCCTCCCACCGAGCGAGCCGCTCACCCGACCTAACGGTGCCTGACTGTCCCGGCTTGATCACCCGTTCGAGACCTTGACATCTCACCTTGCGAGAGGTTCGGGGAAACTGCGGGCTTGTTCTCCACGGCTAGCGCCAGGAGGGGAGCCACAGTTCAGCCTGCCAGTGGGCTTGCGTGATCGGGTCGCCGTTGAGTATCGGCCACAGCCAGGCGAAGTTAGCCACCACAAGGCCAACATAGAGCGCCACGACCAGTATCCCCGTGCGCCTGCGCTCGTAGCCAGCGTCCGCGCTGCCGAGAATCTGCCCTAGCGCGAGGACGATGCCCATCACCATGAACGGGACGACGGGCAGCATGTAGAAGAAGTACATCTGCCGGTCCAGGTTGAGAAACCACGGTAGAAAACCGGCGAGGTAGCCGACAAGCACCGCGGCATACCGCCAGTCCAGCCGAGCGATGGCACGCCAGAACGCCCAGCCGAGCATCGGGAACGCCAGCCACCACATCGCGGGCGTTCCGATGATCATGGTCGCGGACACGCAGCTGGACTCGCCGCACCCGGTCGTGGCGCCACTGTAGTAATAGAGCATGGGGCGCAGGCTCATCGGCCATGTCCACGGCTTGGACTCCCACGGGTGGTGGTTCTGCGGCGTGGTGACCAGATGCTCGTGGAAGTTCAGCACCTTGCCGCTGTAGTACAGCAGCGAACGGAGGCTCTGTGGCAGCCAGCCGAAGGAGTCCGTCAGCCCGCGCTCGGCGGCGTGCCGGTCAACCCCCGTCTCGCTGGCGAACCAGCTCCACCAGCACGCCAGGTATACCAGCAGTGGCACCGCCAGGATCGCCCACAGCGCGGGCAGCAGGTCACGCCGGATCGCACCCCACCAGGGGTGCTCGACACCGGCCTTCCGGCGTGCCGTGGCATCCCAGAACATCACCAGCGCGCCGAAGCCCGCTACCCAGTAGATGCCGTCCCACTTGTCCGCGCACGCCAGGCCGAGACACACCCCAGTGGCAAAGCGCCACCATCGGAAGCCCAACCGTGGGCCGTAGGGCGATTCGGTCGCCCAGCCCTCCCGTATCGCGGTGGCCATCCGGGCTCGTGCCTGATCTCGGTCGCAGAGCAGGCAGCCGAACGACGCCAGCACGAACATCGCCAGGAAGACGTCTAGCATCCCCAAGCGGTCCTGCACGTGGGTCAGGCCGTCGCAGATGAACAGCACCCCCGCGATACCGCCGAGCAGCGTGGAACGGGTGAGCCTTCGTGCGATCCGGATGATCAGCAAGATCATGACCGTGCCCGCGATGGCCCCCGCGATCCGCCAGCCCCAGGCGTTGTAGCCGAAGAGATACTCGCCGATTCCGATGAAGTCCTTACCCAGCGGAGGGTGCACCACCAGCTCGTAGCCGGGGTTGTCCTCGTAGCCACCGTTGCGGATGAGCTGCCACGCCTGCGGCACGTAGTGCTTCTCGTCGAATACCGGTGTGCCGTTGTCGGTGGGGAAGCCGAGGTCTTGCAGGCGAATAATGCCGCCGATGAGCGTGAGCACCAGCGTGACGAGCCAGCCCCGCAGCCGATCGCTCGGCATTGGCCTGCCGAGCAGGGTCGCGGCGTCCGGAGGGTCAGCGCTCGTGGGCAACCGCTGTTGCGGCGACTCGTCGAGCCCGACCGGGGCGCGCTCGTCTGTGCTGTCCATCGGGACCGTGACACTCACGGGCGCCACTCTAGAGTGGCCGATGTGAGCTTTGGAGCAGGATGCGGCCACCTAGTACTCGCGGCAACCCCGCTCGGGGACGCCAGGGACGCCTCACCGCGGCTGATCGACGCGCTGGCCACGGCGGAGGTGATAGCGGCGGAGGACACCAGGCGGTTGCGGGCGCTGACCGCCGCGCTCGGCGTGGCCGTGCCTGGCAGGGTGGTGAGCTTCTACGAATCAGTTGAGATCGCGCGCCTGCCCGGCCTGCTGCGGGACTTGCGAGAGGGCCGTACGGTGCTGCTTGTCACCGATGCCGGGATGCCCAGCGTGTCGGACCCCGGTTACCGGCTGGTGGCGGCCTGCGTGGCCGAAGACCTGCCGGTGACCTGTGTGCCGGGCCCCTCGGCTGTCACCACCGCGCTGGCGCTCTCGGGCCTGCCGCCCGACCGGTTCTGCTTCGAGGGGTTCGCGCCACGCAAGGCGGGCGAGCGCAAGCGATGGCTGGACATGCTCGCAGGCGAGCGGCGGACCTGCGTGTTCTTCGAGTCGCCGCACCGGGTGGCCGCGACGCTCTCCGACGCCGCCGAGGTGCTTGGCGGTCAGCGAATGGCGGCGGTGTGCCGGGAACTGACCAAGCCGTACGAGGAAGTGCGGCGCGGGTCGCTCGCCTCGCTGGCGGAGTGGGCGGCAGACGGTGTCCGAGGCGAGATCACCGTGGTGTTGGCAGGCGCACGCGAGGAGCTCGCTGTGGACACCGGTCAGTCGGTGGCGATGGTGCGCCAGCGCGTCTCCGAGGGAATGCGGCTGAAGGATGCGGTCGCCGAGGTCGCGACGATGGCCGGCCTGCCGAAGCGCGAGCTCTACCAGGCGGTACTCGCGGCCAGGGCAACACAGTAACCGGTTGGCGTAGTGCGGCTGCGGCTCCGTAGGCTTGTCGGCCATGAGCACATCCGTGTTGACCGCGGTGGCCTGGCCTTACGCCAACGGCCCCCGCCATATCGGTCACGTCTCCGGTTTCGGTGTCCCTTCCGACGTTTTCTCCCGCTACATGCGGATGGCGGGCCACCGGGTGCTCATGGTTTCTGGTACCGACGAGCACGGCACGCCCATCCAGGTGCAGGCGGAAGCCGAGGGGCTGACACCGCAGCAGGCGGCCGACAAGTACACCCACCAGATCGCCGGTGACCTGCAAGGGCTCGGGTTGTCCTACGACCTGTTCACCAGGACGACCACCGGCAATCATTACCGCGTGGTGCAGAACATCTTCCTCAGCTTGCACCGCAACGGCTACATCGTGCCGAAGACCACGACCGGTGCGGTCAGCCCGTCCACCGGTCGGACCCTGCCCGACCGCTACATCGAAGGCACCTGCCCGATCTGCGGCTATGACGGCGCGCGCGGCGACCAGTGTGACAACTGCGGCAATCAACTCGACGCGGCGGACCTGAAGAACCCGCGCTCCAGAATCAACGGCGAGGTCCCGAAGTTCGTGGAGACCGAGCATCTGTTCCTTGACCTCCCGGCGTTCACCGAGACACTGGGGAAGTGGCTGTCCACCCGCACCGACTGGCGGCCTAACGTACTGAAATTCACCCAGAACCTGGTCGACGATATGCGTCCCCGGCCGATAACCCGCGACCTGGACTGGGGCGTGCCGATCCCGCTGGACGGTTGGTCCGACGCACCGATGAAGCGGTTCTACGTGTGGTTCGACGCCGTCATCGGGTACCTCTCGGCAAGCGTGGAGTGGGCCCGCCGCAAGGGAACGCCGGACGCCTGGCAGGAATGGTGGACCAATCCGGATGCCAAGGGCTACTACTTCATGGGTAAGGACAACATCACCTTCCACGCCCAGATCTGGCCAGCGCTGCTGCTCGGGCACAATGGAGCGGGCGACAAGGGCGGCACTCCCGGCCATTACGGCACGCTGAACCTGCCCGATGAGATCGTGTCGAGTGAGTTCCTCACCATGAGCGGGTCCAAATTCTCGACTTCTCGCGGCACGGTTATCTACGTGCACGATTTCCTCCGGGAGTTCGGTCCTGACACGCTGCGGTATTTCATCTCGGTGGCGGGGCCGGAAACCCAGGATACCGATTTCACCTGGGACGAGTTCGCTCGGCGGGTGAATTTCGAACTCGCTAACGAATGGGGAAACCTGGTCAACCGCTCCGTTTCGATGGCGCACAGGAACGTCGGGGCGATCCCCGCGCCGACCGCTCCGATGCCAGCGGATGAGCATCTCAAAGCCTTGTCGGGTAAGGCTTTCGATGTGGTAGGGCAGCTGCTCGCGCGGTCGAAGTTCAAGGCTGCGACCTCCGAGGCGATGCGCGTAGTCTCCGCGGCGAACAAGTACATCTCCGACCACGAGCCGTGGAAGCTCAAGGACGACCCGCAGCGCCGTGACAGCGTGCTGCATACGGCGCTGCAGGTTGTCTCCGACGCGAACACGCTGCTGACGCCGTTCCTGCCGCATTCGGCTCAGCAGGTGCACGAACTGCTTGGTGGGGAGGGCGTCTGGGCCGCGCAGCCTGCACTGTCCGAGGTTGAGGACCTGGATGTCGAGGGGCGGATCAACCCGATCCTCACCGGTGACTACGAAGTGGAGCAGGCTCGGTGGGAATCGGTGCCGATCGAGGTCGGCAAGCCGCTGTCGAAGCCGAAGCCGTTGTTTACCAAGGTCGATCCGAAACTCGGCGATACAGGCCCGGACTGGGCTCCGGTACACCCCTGACCGATCACGGGGTTGGGGTTTCTTCAAGACCCCCAAACCCCGTGTGTGGAGCACTACCTACTATCGAGATCATCGGAGGGCTGAGGGCTGAGTTCCGCGAGGAACCGCGAACCACCGCCGGTGCCGCAGCGGTTGCCTGCGCCTGTGGCGGACGCGCATACCCACCTGGACGCGTGTGGCGCCACTGGTGCCGCCGAGGTATCCGTGATGGTGGACAGAGCGGAAGCCGCAGGCGTGGTGCGCGTGATCACCGTCGCTGACGACCTCGACTCGGCCCGCTGGGCTGTCGAAGCCGCGACCTGGGACGACCGGGT
>JBOHEL010000243.1:0-7542 GCA_050700995.1 Sciscionella sp.
CACGCAGTCGATATCCGGGTCCGACGTACGGCTGTTCCTCGACGGAGACCTGCAGTTCAGCTCGCCGGATGAGTACCGCTACCACGAGACCCTTGTGCATCCGGTGCTCGCGGCACGCCGGCACTCGGTGCTGATACTCGGCGGCGGTGATGGCCTGGCGTTGCGGGAAGTGCTGCGCTACCCAGACGTGTCAACGGTGACACTCGTGGAACTCGATCCTGCGATGATCCACCTCGCCCGCACCGACCCACGGCTGTCGGCGCTGAACCACCATTCCTTCGACGATCCGAGGGTCCATGTGGTTAACGCGGACGCGATGGCCTGGCTGAAAACCGTCCGCGGCACATACGACGCCGCGATCGTGGATATGCCAGACCCGGACGCCACCTCCACCGCGAAGCTGTACTCGGTGGAGTTCTACGGCATGGTGCGCCGGACGCTCAACCCAGGCGGCGAGATGGTGGTTCAGGCCGGATCTCCTTACTTCGCACCGAAATCATTCTGGTGTATCGACGCGAGCGTACGTGCCGCCGGTTGGTCGGCGTTGGAATACCATGTCGACGTGCCGACCTTCGGCGATTGGGGATACGTGCTCGCGAGGGTCGGTGCGCCACCGCGGCTGCGGCTGTCTCAGCAAGCGCCGCCGATGCGCTTCCTCACCCCTGCCGTGCTGGCACGGTCCACCGTTTTTCCCGCGGACCGGCCGCCGCTTCGGATGCCGCCCTCCACGCTGATGCACCCAAGGATCATGGACTACGAGCGTGCCGAATGGCGCCAGTACTAGGCCGCCCGCCGACGCTGGCAGGATGGAGGCATGCCCGATTCACATGACAACGACACGACAGCAACCAACGAGGACAAGCAGCAGCACGTGATGGTGATCGGACCGAACGGCGAGACCCTCGGCTCGGCCGTGCTGCCCCGCAGCGATGAGGAGGCGCAAGGCTCCAACGTCGGCGATATGGTCGAGCAGCCCGCGAAGGTGATGCGCATCGGCACGATGATCAAACAATTGCTGGAGGAGGTCCGCGCCGCCCCGCTCGACGACGCCAGCAGAGCAAGGCTGCGCGAGATCCACAAGCAGTCGATCGCCGAGCTGGAAGACGGGCTGGCGCCGGAACTGCGTGACGAGCTGGAGCGGCTGTCGCTGCCGTTCACCGAGGACTCCACCCCGTCCGATGCGGAGCTACGGATCGCGCAGGCCCAGCTCGTCGGCTGGTTGGAAGGGCTGTTCCACGGCATCCAGACCGCGCTGTTCTCCCAGCAGATGGCCGCACGTGTCCAGCTTGAGCAGATGCGACGCGGGTTGCCGCACGGAGTCGGCGAGGAGCAGCCGCCGGAGGGCCCGCACCTGCGCGGCACCGGCCAGTACCTGTAAAACCCCAGGTGAGCCCTCGCACGTCCAGCCGACGACACGAGCGACCGTCGCACCGCGTATTCGATCGACTACTTTAAGTATGAGCGCTTCCGTGGCTTGCCGACGCGGGAAGCGGCCCGCGACGACGGGCTTGAACCGCTCGCCGGTACCCTCGATCCTCGTGCAAGCAACCAGCCGTGTCGAGCAGCCGGTGGACCCGACGGGAGGGTCCACGCCCACTCGGATGCAGATGAAGTCCAGCCGCAGCTGGGAGCGAGTCTTCGACGACATCCACCAGGGCCTGCGTGCCCGCGAGCTGTGGGCGCACCTGGGATGGCAGGACATCCGGCAGCGCTACCGCCGCTCGATACTCGGGCCGTTCTGGATCACCATCAGTCAGGGCGTCATCGCACTCGGCCTCGGCCTGCTCTACGGCGTGCTGTTCGGCTCGCCGTTCGAGACGTTCCTCCCTTATGTCAGCACCGGGCTCATCGTCTGGACCTTCATCAGCAACTGCCTGATGGAGGGCATGGAGACATTCATCGCCAACGAGGGCCTGATCAAGCACCTGCCCGCACCGCTGAGCGTGTACGCGCTGCGCACGGTGTGGCGCCAGATGATCATGTTCGCGCACAACATCATCGTGTACGTGATCGTCTTCGCGATCTTCTTCAAGTACCTCGACCAGCCGTACTCGCTCAACACGAAAGGCGCCTGCGTCGCGCCGATGTACTGCCACCCCGGCCTGAGCTGGACCTACCTGCTGGCGATACCGGGCTTCCTGCTGGTGGTGCTTAACGCCGCGTGGGTATCGATGTTCCTCGGCATCATCTCGACCCGGTTCCGGGACTTCCCGCAGCTGGTCGGCGCGCTGATCCAGCTGCTGTTCTACATGACGCCGATCGTCTGGCCGGTCGACCAACTGCTGGCTCCCGGCGGGCACCGGCACGCGCTTGCCCAGTTCGTGAAGCCGCTGCTTGATCTCAACCCCTTCTACCACTTGATCCAGGTCGTACGCGGGCCGCTCACCGGTGGTGGTGTGAGCTGGGTGAACTGGGCAGCGGTCGGGCTGATGACCGTGGTCGGCTGGTCACTCGCGCTGATGTTCATGCGTAACTATCGGGCTCGCGTCTCATACTGGGTGTAAAGGGAGGTCACGCACGATGGTCAGCATTGACGTACAGAACGCCTACGTGGACTTCCCGATCTTCGACGCGAAGTCGCGCTCGTTGAAGAAGAAAGTCCTCGGCAAGGTCGGCGGGAAAATCACGACCGGCTCTCGGGTACCCGTCATCGAGGCGCTGCACGACGTCACGCTGTCGCTGCGTGAGGGCGACCGGGTCGGTCTGCTCGGCCACAACGGCGCGGGCAAGTCGACCCTGCTGCGGATGCTGGCGGGGATCTACGAGCCGACCCGAGGGCGGTCGCAGATCAATGGGAAGATCGCGCCCGTCTTCGACATGGGCGTCGGCATGGACCCGGAAATCTCCGGCTACGAGAACATCATCATCCGCGGCCTTTACCTCGGCATGACCAAGAAGGAGATGGACAAGCGGGTCGATGAGATCGCCGAGTTCACCGAGCTCGGCGACTACCTCGCGATGCCGCTGCGCACCTACTCGACCGGCATGAGGGTGCGCCTCGCGCTTGGCGTCGTCACCTCGATCGATCCTGAGATCCTGCTGCTGGACGAGGGCATCGGCGCCGTCGACGACGCTTTCCTGAAGAAGGCGCGGGACCGGCTGAAGGACCTCGTCCAACGGTCCGGAATGCTGGTGTTCGCTTCGCACTCCGACGAGTTGCTCTTCGAGCTGTGCGATTCCGCGATCTGGATGGACGAGGGCCGGATCCGCCACCATGGCTCGCTACGCGATGCCATCACCGCGTACAAGGGCAAGGACCCGTACCAGAATATGAGCGTGGAAGCTCTGGAACGGCTCGGCGTGGCGCTACCCATGGCGCGCGAGACCAAGGGAGCATGAGCACCGTGGCAAGCGAGCCTGACATCCTTCCCGAGAACTCCGTTGTGGCGGTCGTCGTCACCAGGCACCGGCGCGAGTTGCTTGCCGATTCCCTGAAGCTGATCGCCACGCAGACCCGGCTGCCGGATCACCTGGTAGTGGTGGACAACGGGCCGGACAAGCCCGCGCGGCAAGTCGTCGCAGACTGCCCTGTCCCCTCGACGTACCTGCCTTCGCAACGCAACCTCGGCGGCGCGGGCGGGTTCGCGCTCGGCATACTGCATGCGCTGTCCCTCGGCGCGCAATGGATCTGGCTGGCCGACGACGACGGCCGCCCCGCCGACGAGACCGTACTCACGACGTTGCTCGCGGAGGCCGAGAAGCGCGATCTCGCCGCGATTTCGCCGATGGTCACCGACATCGAGCATCCTGACACGCTGGCTTTCCCGCTGCGGCGCGGGCTGACCTGGAAGCGCAGCACCGCCGAGTTGGGAACCGATTTCCTGCCAGGCATAGCCTCACTGTTCAACGGTGCGCTGTTCCGTGCGTCCACTCTGGACGTCATCGGGGTACCTGACTACCGCTTGTTCTTCCGCGGCGACGAGGTGGAGGTTCACCGCAGGCTGGTGCGCTCGGGGCTGCCTTTCGGTACCTCGCTGAAGGTCTCCTACCTGCACCCCAACGGATCCGCCGAATTCAAGCCGATGCTCGGCGGGCGGTTCCACGCGCAGGACCCTGCCGACGAGGTCAAGCGGTACTACACCTATCGCAACCGGGGTTACCTGCTTTCGCAGCCGGGAATGCGCAAGATCGGCGCACTTGAGGTGGTGCGTTTCGGGTTGTACTTCCTGACGCAACGCAAAGACCCGAAGGCCTTCATCGCCTGGCTGCGACTGGTCCGCCAAGGCCGCAAGGAACACTTCTTCCGCAAGTAGCTTCGGCTTGCGGGCTGAGCCGCCTGATCACCGGTAGGCGAGCGCGTCAGCCCGCAGCGAACCTGGCTTGCCGGGAACGCCGCGGACTGGTGCGCTGGCAGGTATGAGTGAAACGAAGCGCGCCCTGGTGCTGCACGTCACCGGTGGCGGTGAACCGATCATGGTCGCCATCGACCCACACGGCGCGGACGAACTGGCTGCCACCCTGCCGAAGAAGCTGCTGGACGGTGAGATCGAGTCGATAACAGCTGCCGACGGATCCCCGTTCGTGGTGAACTTCTCGCAGGTCATCGCCGCGCATGTCGACGCGACCCCACCGATGAGCCAGCCCTACGGCAGCATACGACGCGAGTGACTCTCACTGCGCGTCGTAGATCTTGCGCCAGGTCTCGAAGGATGTCAGCTCTGGCAGCGCCTCCCGGTAGACCTGCTTCATCCTGGGGAACTCCTTGACCAGACGCCGGTAGTTGCTCAGAACCTCGCGCGCGAGCTTGCGGAACGCCTCGGGATCGCGCTTGCGGAATGCCACCGCGGCGCCATCGGGGCTTGACACGGTCGCGCTGTCGAAGTTACCGAGCACGAACCACAACGCCTTGTCGGCGGGCACGTTCAACTGTGGCCGGTCCCTGGTCGCGCCGACGGCGGGCTTCACATTGTGCGCCAGCGCCTGCGCCGCCCTTACCGCGATCTTGGCGGGGTGGACGGGTGGCTGCACCAGCGGTTCGGCTGCCCGCATGTCAAGGATCGGCCGGGGGTAATCCTGCAACGACGGCTTGAACTGGGCGTCGTCGTAATGCTTGCGGATCGCCTGCACGTCACTGAGCGCCGTCGGCAACAGGTCGAACAGCTTCTCGGGGCCTGCGAGAAAGTCCTGGATTGCCTTCTGCTCGATCGCGATCGCGGAGTACTGCATGGAGAACAGCCGCCTGGCCGCATCTTTCGCGGCCTGCCGCAGCACTACGTTGCCGATGCCGTGCGGGCTGTGCAGCGCCATGGCGATGAGCTTGTTGCGCAGGTGGAAGTACACCGTCCAGTCGGCGGTGTCGTCCTTGTCCGTCCACGGCATATGCCAGACGCCCGCGCCAGGCAGGGTCGCCGTCGGGTATCCCATGTCGGCGGCGCGCATGCCGTACTCCGCGTCGTCCCACTTGATGAACATCGGCAACGGCAGGCCGATGTTCTCAACGACCTCGCGCGGGAAGAGGCACATCCACCAGCCGTTGTAGCCGACGTCGATCCTGCGGTGCAGCCAAGGCTGCTCCCGCAGCGAGTACTTCTCGAAGTCGTTCCCGCCCTTGGCGCCGGGCGCGGGACCCCACTTGAACGCGGTGAGATCAACGGCCTCGCCCATGCTGTGCAGCCTGGCGCGCGCCTGCAGGTTGAGCATCTGGCCACCGGCGATCAGCGGCTGGGCCGCGGCCGCGGAGAACCGACTCAACCGCAGTACGGTGTCCGGCTCCAGCACGATGTCGTCGTCCATCAGCAGGATCTGCTGATAGTCGGTCCGTTCCACCGACTCGAACAGCGCCCTGGTGAAGCCACCTGACCCGCCGAGGTTGCCTTGCTCGATCACCTCAAGGCGATCCCCGAGAACCGCCGCAGCCTCGGCGTACTTCGGGTGTTGGGAGATCTTCTGAGTGCCCTGGTCTGCGACGAAGACCTTACCGACGATGTCGAGCACCGTGGGGTCCTCACCGAGCGCGAGCAGTGCCGCGACACAGTCGGCGGGCCGGTTGAAGGTAGTGATACCGACCGCGAGCCGCTTCTCAGGCAGCGGCACGTCGCTGGTCCATGCCGCCTCGGAGATCTCAAGTTCAGCGTTGTCGGTGAACGCGTCGAACCAGATCCAGCCGCCGTCGCCGAACGGCGTCAGGCTCACCCGCACTTCCAGCGTCGACCATTCCTTGCCGCCGTGCACCGCGTGGCCCTGCAGATGCACGACGTCGCCGTTGGGCCGCGAGCGGTACACGTCAACCCTGCCGGAACCGCGCACGTACATGCGCAGTACCACGTCCTTCAGCACCGACCAGCGCTTCCAGTAGCTCGCAGGAAAGGCATTGAAGTAGGAAGCGAAAGAAACCCGCGCCGACGGGGGGATGACAACGGCCCGCCGGGAGGCGATGTGGCTGTGCACGTTCTCGGGCTCGTCGAGGTAAAGCGGGCGGACGTCAAGCGGGTCGGTCTCTCTCGGCATGATCACCCGCTGCAGCACCTGGGTGGCCGCCACTTCCGAGCGGCCCCCGGCGAGGTCGGCTGACGCCGCGTCGTGGACCTTGCTGTCCTCCGCCGCTTGCGTACCAGCCTTGGCACTGGTCGGTCGTCCGGCGGTCGCCCGCTTAGTCACGTCATTTCCTCCGCTGTACCCGTCATCGCTGCCTTGAGTTGTCGCTGCCTTGCGCTCCGGCGGTAGCGACAACGGCCCCACCTCAGCGTAGGTGCCGCCGCCGCGCGGCTTCCATCCGGTGCCATCAGATTCGATAGAGCCGCTTCCAGTTCTCGCTGCTGGTCAGCTCGGGTGCCGCCGCCTGATACTCCCGCTTACGAGCGGGCGTCTCGGCGATCACCCGCTTGAGCACGCGCGCACCGTGGGTGAACAGGCGAATCATCTGCTGCCGATCCCGCCTGCGCAACCGGACGTCCTGCTGGGAGGCGTCCGTGACGGCGACAGCGTCGAACAGCGAGACATGCCACCAGTGCGAGTCCCCGTGCCCGACGGTACCGATCGGATACTTGCTGCGGCCCAGCATGAACTCGGCGAGCCGTTTCAGCAGCTCCAGCCTGATGTTGCGCGGCTTACCGCCCGCCTGCACCTGGGGGAGCTCCGCGGAGGTGAATCCAGGCACCTCGGCGACCGGGTAGCGCTTGGTGTCGGGATACCGCGCCCGCAGCTTGCGAACGTCGGCGGCCGCCGCCGTGCCACCGTCGGCAAGGATCTTCGGGCCCTCCAGGAAATCCTCGGCGGCCTTGATGATCGTCGCGGTCAGCCCGTACTGCATGGCGAGCAGGTTGCGCACGATCTGCGCCAGCAACACCCGCGCGGCGTGCAGCGGTTCGAGCCTGCCGTGCAGCGCGGCGGTGATCATGGCATTACGGATGGAGAAGTACCTGTTCCACTCGTCCAGGTCCTTCCAGTCGAAATCCTGGTGCCACAGGCCCGCCCCCGGCAGCGTGACGGTACGGAAGCCGTTGGCCCTGGCGCGGTAACCGAACTCGATGTCGTCCCACTGGAAGAACAGCGGCAGCGGGTAACCGATCGCCTGTACCGCCTCGGCCGGGATCAGGCACGACC
>JBOHEL010000244.1:0-7500 GCA_050700995.1 Sciscionella sp.
CGCCGGCGCGGGTACGACCTCCGATGCCGGTATCACTGCCTGCGGCACGCCCCCGGTAGGCGTGCTGGAGGCAGGACTGCCGGTGGGCGGTGTGCCGGTGGGCGGCGCCGGTGATGGAGTCGGTGTCACGTTCTCGGAGATGTCTCCCAGCGTGCCCGCCCGCGCGTCCACCCGCTGGTCGATGTTGTGGGCGAGCGAAGGATCGAGATTGGGGTAATCCCGCGCCACGATGCCGTGGACCCGTTCGGCGACCTGATGCGCCACCGTGCCGCCGTCGATCTGCCCGCCAGTCCCGGTGAGGGTCGATGCGAGGTCGATCGGGCCGGCCGCGTCGAACTTCGCTTCGATGTCCTGCTGCTGGCGCGCCGCGAGATGTGCCGGTTCGTTGTCCGGGTCGGGCGGTGGTGGTGGCCCGCCGAGGCCGAGCGCGTGCGCCGTGCCCCCGACCAGCCGCGTCGTGCCTTCGACCGTTCGCTTGACCAGCTTGACGGTGTTGGCGACGGGGTCCGTACTCTTCGCCTCCGCGAGAGCGGCCGCGACCTGGGCCCGCACCAGCGATGGCGGCAGCACCACGGGCTCGCCGACCTGGCTGGTCGTGCCGTGCGCGAGGAGTTGACCGTCGGCGCCACGTTGCACCGGAACCTGCTGGCTGGTGGCCGCTTCGGCGCCGGTGGGGGCGAACATCATGATCGTTCCTGCCGTGCACGCGGTGGCGACCCCGGCTGCCGCGCGTCGCATCGCTGGACGCACCAGTGGATCCCCTCACATGAGCGTGTGACTCAGTACAGACAAGGTCACACCCTAGCCATCGGAGCGCGCCCGATCTAGCCGCCGATGCGACGCGATCCTTGTCGAGGCGCCGTGTCAGGCGGTGGTACCGAGGGATTTGCGGAGCACCCAGGTACGGACCAGCGCGGCGCTCACCCCCGCGAAGCCAAGCACCGCGAGCAGCAGTGGCAGGCCGACCGTGCCATCGGTGAGGCCGCCACCGGGCAGCGCCTCGGCGCGACCCGCGGTGCGAACCGGGTTGTTGGCGTCGCCCTGCTGCGCACCGAGTGCTTGTACTTGCGGCGCGTACCCCGGGATCTCGCCGCCGTAGCGCACTCCTGGCGACATCGAGAACAGGCCAGGCATGGCGAACGGGATGTTTCCGTACCGCTGCTGCGGGGAGAGAGCGGTGCCGTACTGGGCGATCAACGAGTCGTTGAACGGCACCCCGGTACCGACGAGCCCCTGGTAGCTCGGCATGGCGAGTGGCGGCGGCGTGCCCTGCGTCGCGCCTGGCGCGGTGCCGGGGTTGCCTGAGGTTCCCGGATCGCCTTGCTTGCCGGGGTCGCCACCACCTGGCGTCCCTGGCTGGCCGCCGCTCTTGCTGCCGGGGTTGAACGCCCGTTGCGCGGCGTTGGCGAGCGCGTTCGTGCCGTCCTGTGCGGTCCCGGCGACCGTGTTCAGGCCGTGCATGGTGATCCCACACATGTTCGTCAAGGTTGAGGTGACCTGGCCGAGGACCGGTCCGAGAACCGGGATCCGGCTGGTGACATCGTGTGCGATAGTGGCGCCGCTGATGGCGCCCGTGCCGTTCGGGATGGCCCCGATGGGGATGTTCGGCATTGAGGTGAGGATGCCTTGCACGGTTCCCGCCAGCGGCGGCCCGAGGATGGGTACCGCACTCACGGTGTTGACTACCGGGTTGAGCACGGCGTTCGGGTTCAGCGACAACGGGGTTCCTGGCGCGCCGTTGATAGTGGCGTTACAGCTGCCGAGGACGATGGGTGTCGCTGCGCTGGCGGTGCCTGCGGTCAGCACCGCGCCGCAGGCACCCATGGCCAACGCCACACCTGACGCGGCAACCAGCCGCTTCGCGCGCCCGCTCAATCCAGTTACCTCCGGAGGTTACCGGTTGGTCACTTCCTCATGGTAAAACGACGCTCGCTGTACATGGTGACGCCGTTCGCGGAAGTTCGCAGCGGATTGGGCCGACCCGGTGATGCCCACGCCTGTCGGAGCGGACCGCTACCCTGCTCCACATGCGTATTGGGGCCCATGTTCGCGACGACGATCCACTCAGCGCTGCCGCCGAGCGGGGTGCGGAGGTCGTGCAGTTCTTCCTGTCCGACCCGCAGGCATGGCAGGTGCCGCAGTCCCCCGCGTTCGCGGAGGCGTTACGCGAATCGGAACTGTCCGTGTTCATACACTCGCCCTACGTCCTCAACGTAGCCTCGCCGAACAACCGGATCCGGATTCCGTCGCGCAAGGCGGTGCTGCAGCACACCCAGGTGGCCGCCGAGATCGGGGCGTTGGGCGTTGTGGTGCACGGCGGTCACGTGGCCAAGGACGGCGACCCCGCCGACGGCTTCGCGAACTGGCGCAAGCTGTTCGAGCGGCAGGCCGACGCGGGCGGTTTCGCGGTTCCGGTGTTGATCGAGAATACCGCGGGCGGCGACCAGGCCATGGCCCGCACCCTCGATGCGCTGGCCCGGCTGTGGGACGCGGTCGGCGAGTTCGGTGCGGGCTTCTGCCTTGACACCTGCCATGCCTGGGCAGCGGGCCATGAACTCTCGGAGGTGGTGGCGAAGGTCAAGGCCATCACCGGCCGGATCGACCTGGTGCATCTGAACAACTCCCGCGACGCGTTCGGCTCAACGCGCGACCGCCACGCCAACATTGCCAAGGGCACCATCGATCCCGATGTGCTCGTCGAGGTGGTGCGGGCGGCGAACGCCCCGGTCGTCGTCGAGACGCCTGCCGATGGGCAGGCCGAGGACATCGGATTCCTGCGCGCCGCGCTCGGAACGTGAGTAGGTGGCGGCCACGGAGCAGCGGGTGACCGCCGACCCGTCATCACAGGCGGGCAGGCACGACGGTGGGCGCATGGTCGGCAGCGTGCGGGTGGGCAGGTTCGGCGGCCTGGCGCTGGCGGTCGTTGTGCTGCTGTGCGGGCTGATGCTTGTCGCCGGGTTCGCCAACAAGGACCGCTGCACCGGGCCGAGGTTCGACGCTCAGGGGCGTAGCGAGCCGAACTATTACCGCCACAGCCTGCGGGATGCCTGCTACTCCGACATCCAGTACCTGTGGGTCGGCCGCGATATCGACAAGCACGTGGTGCCCTACGTCAATGGCGGTATCACGAAGAAAGGCCGCCTCACCGGCGGCTCGGTCGAATACCCTGTGCTGACCGGGATGCTGATCTGGACTGGGGCGTATTTCGCGCACAACGACGGGCAGTTCCTGCTGTACTCGGCGCTGCTGCTGACGCCGTTCGCGCTGCTCACGGCGTGGCTGCTCGGCAAGCTGGCGCGGTGGCGGGCGCTGATCTGGTCGCTTGGGCCGCCGCTGGTGCTATACGCGTTCCACAACTGGGACCTCGCGGTCGTGCTGTTCGCCGTCGCCGCGGTGTACGTGGTGCATCGTGGTTGGGGGCGTGCCGGCGTGGACCGGCCGCTGGTACGGCGGGCCGTGGTGGCAGCAGTACTGCTCGGGCTGGGTTTCGCGACGAAGCTGTACCCGGCGATCTTCGTGCTGCCGCTGCTGCTATACGTCGCGACCGGAGGTGATGGCGGGCGGTTCCTTCCGGCGGGCAAGCGGTACGACATGGTGGGCGCGGGGAAGGTCGCGCTGGCTGCGATCGTCACCGCGGCGCTGGTGAACCTGCCGTTCGCGGTACTGGGATGGCGTGGTTGGGAAGCGTCGTTCACCTTCCAGGAGCAGCGCAAGGTGGATTCCAGTGGTGATTCGGTCTGGTACTGGCTGTTCCGGCCGGAATCGGATTCCGCTGCCTTCCAGCAGCTGGTCGGCTGGCTCTCGCCGGTACTGATCCTGCTCGCGTTCGCGCTGGCCGTGACGCTGGGTTGGCGGCGGTATCGCAACGAGGGTAGCTTCCCGTGGATTGGCGTGTCGGCGGCGATGCTGTGCGGTTTCATGTTGCTGCACAAGGTGGACAGCCCGCAGTATGTGTTGTGGTTGGTGCCGTTCTTCGTGCTGCTGCGGATCCGGTTCGGCTGGGTGATCGCCTACTGGCTGGCCGACCTGGCGATAGGTATCGGCATCTTCCGGTGGTATTACGCGCTGACAATCTCGCATCACTACGGCATCTACGATGGCTTCTCCGCGCAGGCCGTGATCATCGGCGTCTACGGCAGGGCCGCATTGCTGGCGGGCCTGTTCTTCGCGTTCCTCTACGCCCGCAGCGTCGTCGATCCCGCAACGCAGCCTTCAGGCGCACCCGCCGATCAACCGCGGCATTGGGACATGCGCCAGCCCGGTACTCAGTAGTCGAAGTGGCCTGCTTTGGTGGGCGCGGCCCCGACGCCGGATTCAGCTGTTCAGCGGTCAGCCGACCTCGGCGGACTGCTTCTCGGCAAGGCGGCGCCACAGCGCGCGGGGGCTGGGTATGGTGTACCGGTCGGCTGCGCCGTCAAGCACACCGCCAGCCGGATCGTCGTCGCCGGAGCGCCGCACCAGATCGTGCTTGGGCCGGTAGATCTCGTGCAGTATTAGCGCGCAGAGTCCGAGTACCGCGAGGTCACGCGCGCATACGGTGGCGAGAAACCAGCCCTGCGGCAGGCCGCGATCGGGCATGTTGTTGGCGATATTGGACTGCTCAAGGTAGTAGTACATGCGCGGCACCCACACCAACGCGTCCACCGTCATCCACACCAGAATAGGTTTCCAGCGCGGCACGGCGAGCACCGCGAGCGGCACAAGCCAGAGCGAGTACTGGGGGCTCCACACCTTGTTGGTCAGCAGGAATGCCGCCACCACCAGGAAGGCGATCTGTGCGAACCGGGGGCGTCGCGGTGCGGAGAGCCCGACCCAGATGATGCCGGCGCAGCAGATCGCCAGCAGCGTAGCTGTCAGGGTGTTGAGCGTCGAGACTTGGATCTCCGGCGTGCCCGTGAAGTAGGAGAACACGTTGTAGAGCGAATCCGGGTCGGCGCCCCTGGTGCTGTTCAGCCGGAAGAACTGCGTCCAGCCCTGCGGGAACGCCAGCGCGAACGGCAGGTTCACCACCACCCACGTCACCGCGGCCGCGATCGTGGCGTGCCACCATTCCCGCCACTTCCCGCTGCGGGCGCACAGTATGAGCAGCGGTAACAGTAGGAACAGCGGATACAGCTTCGCGGCACCGCCGAGTCCGAGCATCACGCCAGCCAGCACCGGTCGCTTGCGCGCCCAGGAGAGGATGCCGGCGGCGGCGAAGGCGGTGGCCAGCGCGTCGAAGTTGGTGAATACGTGCAGCAGCGCGAGCGGTGAGATCGCCACCATCGCGATGTCCCACGGTCGTCGTCTGTTGGTACGCATCGTGGCCCACACGGTGAACAGCCAGGCGAACCCGAGCCAGAACGAGCTGATATCGAAATACACCGCCACCGGCAGCCCGCTGGGCAACCAGCCGGATGCGACGACGTGCTCCCAGCCCGCGGTGAGCTGCGCGTTGACCCACTGGAACATCCCGGTGATCACCGGATACTCCATGTAGCGGTTCTGCTGGTTCGGCTTGCCCTGGTTCTCCACCCAGTGGTCGCGGTAAGGGAAGAAGCCCTTCTTGTCGAGGTGCTCCGCCGAGTACAGCGGCACGATGTCGGAGTAGCACATCGCCACGTACTGCCGGTCGTTCTGCCAGTCCAGCACCGAATGACCTGGCGTGTCCTGATACTGCTGGATGCACGGCGACTTCACGAACCAGCCGACCACCAGCACGAACAGCGTGATCATCAGCAGTATCCGCAGCGGCGTGAACAGCCAGTGCCGCCCGACGACGGCGTGCTTGCCGAGTGGGCCACCGATCACGCGGGACGCCCTGGCGATGACCGGCTCGGTCAGCGTGGGAGCCACCCGCTCGTCAGGCCCGAGGCTGGCGGTGTCGTCGATTGCACCAGGCACGTGGGGATAGTACGGGTAGCCGTGTTTGATCAGGGTTCAGCAGTCGCGCGCACCGCTACCTGGGCAGCTGCGCTCGGCGTACAACTCAGCCGCCGCCGTTGCCGTTGCCGCGACCGTTGTTAACCGGAGGAAGAATGCCGCCGGTGGTGGGTGGCGGCTTGGCTGGCTGGCTGGTCACCGGCGGCGCTGTCGGCTGGGTTGGGTGTGTCGGCTGGGTTGGTGGCACGGTGGTCGGGGTGCTCTGCGAGCCGGAGTATTGGGTGGAGGTGTTGTTAGAGGAGCCGGAGTTGGACGACGAATCCGACGTGCTTCCGGAGTTCGTCGAGTAGACCGCGTCATTGACGGTCGAGTTGCCGAGTGGCTCGAACGGTGAGAATTGCTCGTTCGGGGTCCCCTTCAGGTAGCTGTCCATGAACGCTTTCCAGATGTACGCGGGCTCCTCGCGACCGTAGATGTCGTAGTGGTGCTCCGGCCCCTTTCCGTTGTGGTAGTTGCCGAAGATGGGGGACGGACGGTCCGCATTGCCGACCCAGACGCCCGTCACCACGGACGGTGTGTAGCCGATCATCCATGCTGCCTGGTTGTGGCCCTGCATGCCGTACTGGGCGGTGCCGGTCTTGGACGCCACCGGCCTGCCACCGTCGAGCGCATCGCCGGAGTACCTCGCGACGTTGAGCATGGACTGCGTCACGTTGCGCGCGATCTTCTTGTTATGGTCGGGGTTCTGCGGGTCTAGCACCGGCTTGGCGCTCTCCGCCGACTGGTACAGCACGTTCTGACCGGTGTTGTCCGTCACCTTCGACACGAAATGCAATGGCATCTTATTGCCGCCGTTCGCGAGTGTGGCATAGGCCTGCACCATGTCGCGCGGTGCCACCGGGTACCCACCGATCGAAATACCACCGCCGACAATCCCTGGCTTGCATGCCTTGTGGTCGATCGAAGTGAGGGTGGGCATATTTTTCTTGCAGCCATTGTCGTAGTACTGCTGCGGCACGCCCAGTTGCCAGGCCGTCTTACGCACGTTCGGTGAATGGATTTGCGCGACCATGTTGTAGAACACCGTGTTCACGGACTGGGTCATACCGCGCTGCACGCTGCAATTCTTTCCGCAGTTTTCATTGCCAGCGTTGTTGACGTGCTGGCCCTGAATCGTCTGGTTCGGCGTGCCGTCGTATGTGGTACCGATACCGATGCTCCGGTCCTGCTGCATCGCGGAGGCGAAGTCGATCGGCTTGAACGAGGAACCGGGCATATGTGCGTGGTTCGCCATATCGAGCTGCGATATGTTCCAGTTCCCGCCGTAGTAGGCGATGATCGCCCCGGTCTTCGGATCGGCGGACACGAGTGACGAGTCGAGGTACTTCTGACCGGCCCCCTTATCATGGCTCATGATCTTGTGCGAGGCGTCGGCGGCCTGCTGTTCGGCCTTCGGATCAATGGTCAGGTAGATCTTGGCACCGTCGTGCCGCAACGCGTCCTCGTTGAGGCCCTTGCTCGCCAGCTCATTCTTCACGCGATCTTCGATGAAGTGCAAGTATGGCTTGCCCTTGAGGTAGTTCGTTTCCTTGCTCGTGCCACTCACCGGGACCGGGATCCGCGCCGACTGTCGCTCCC
>JBOHEL010000245.1:0-7497 GCA_050700995.1 Sciscionella sp.
GATTTCCTGGATCATCTCGTAGCCGTGCATCGCGCGTTCGGTGAGTAGGGCAAGCACCGCGGCGCGCACGTTCCCCTTTCGCCGCCGCCCGCCACGCCCGTGCCCGCGTCCTCCGCCGCGCCCGAAGCCGGGCTCCATGCCACCGCGGAAACCGCCGAACGGGCCACCGGGGAATCCGGGGCGTTGCGGGAACCCCGGGAAACCCGGACCGAACGGCGGCGGCCCACCAGCGTGAGCCTGAAATGTCGGAAAGCCGCCGCGATGCTCGGCGCGCGAACCGAAGCCGGGGAATTGGCGCTCGGGGACATCGGGCGCAGCGAAATCGCGGCGTGGGAAGTTGTGGCCGTGCGACCGGGTCGGTCGCTGGAAGGGTGAAAACATGGTGCTGGCTCCTCTGTTCGTTGTACCGATAGGTCAACGATATATCGGAACCGGTCGCGATGCAACGAAGATAGTCGAAGCATGCTAGATGCAACTAAAAAGATGGGCCGATGTCGGTCGACCGGCTGACGGGGGAGTCAGCCTCGCAGGAACTTGTTGATGCCGCGACGGAAATCTGCCTCCGACACCGCCCGCTGCCGCTGGTCGTCGCCCGCTTCGCGAGTGGGGCGCAGCACCGTGGCGACCGCGCGTTTCGCTGCCGCGATGGCCGCGGGCGGCTGCTCACAGATCTGGCTCAGCACCTGCGCGGTGTAGCCCTCGAGTTCCGGGTCAGGTACGCACACGTTGGCCAGCCCGCAACTGACCGCCGTCTGTGCACCGACCAGCTTGCCGGTGTAGAGCAGTTCACGCGCCACCGCCGGACCCGCCAACTCGACGATCCTGGCGGTGAACAGCGTGCTCGGCAGGATCCCCAGCCGGGCGATCGGCATCCCGATCGTGGCCGAGGCGCTCATGATGCGCAGGTCGCAGGCCAGTGCCAGCTGGCAGCCTGCGCCCGCGGCAACGCCGGTGATCTTCGCCACCACAGGGACATGACATTCCTCGACGGCCGAGAACGCGCTCTCCATCCGCGAGAAGGAGCCCTCGACCGAGTCCGTCGCCGCGTCGATCCACTCGGTCACATCCGATCCGGCGCAGAAGCTCGCGCCATGTCCGGAGATCACCGCAACCCGGAGGGCGTCGAGATCGGCCAGGTTACGCACAACGCGACCCAGCTCAGCCCACCCCTCTCCGTCGAGGGCGTTGTGGCGGGCACCGTCGCCGACCACGATGCGTGCGACGGTGCCATCCACGCTCAGCGCGACGGGGGTGCGCTCGGTCAAGGTTGGCTCCTTCGCTGGTCACATCCGGCTGGGCAAGTTCAGCACGGGGGCCAGCGCTGGGGCCAGTCCACGTCGCGGAATCGACGTGCGATTGACCCCGGTTGGACTGGATTGTTGCGACGACGTCCGGCACGCTCTAGATTCCCGGTACCTGTACTACTGCCGAGTAGGTTCCGTTCGGACCAGCAGCGAGGAGTGACCGTGATCGACATCCTGTCGCGGATCCCCCACCAGCTCGGGCGAGTGCCCGATGTCGCACGCAGCCTTGAGGTGCTGCGCAAGGCGGGGTTGTTCGATCCGCTGCGGCCACATGTCGGCATCCAGTCACTGATGTTGGCGAAGCGCTGGGGCCCGTTCGCAGGCTCGGTGATGATCTCGGCGCGCCGTGACAGCAGAGCGGTCGGGCTGATCGACGAACGTGGTGAGCTCACCTTCACCCAGCTTGAGCAGCGTTCGAACTCGCTGGCACGGGCATTCCAGGAGCGCGGGCTCGGCCAGGGCTCGGTGATCGCGGTGCTCTGTCGCGACCATCGGGGCATGGTGGACACGATGCTGGCCTCGGCGAAGATCGGTGCTCAACTGCTGCTGATGAACACCGGCTTCGGCAAGCAGCAGCTCACCGCGGTCGCGGAACGCGAGGGCGTGGAAGCGCTGGTGTACGACCAGGAGTTCACCGAGTGGCTGCAAGGTATCCCCGACACGATTCCGCGATACCTCGCCTGGGTTGATGATGCCGCCGCTGCCGCTGAGGTCACGAAGCTGGACGAATTGATCACCAGTGCCTCCGATCGCCCGCTGCCCGCCCCGCAGCACGCAGGCGGCTTCATCCTGCTCACCAGCGGTACCACCGGCACACCCAAAGGGGCGCCCCGTGAGGTGAAATCGGGACTGTCGGCAGCCGAGTTCCTTGATCGCATTCCGCTGCGTACTGGCGAGTCGACCTTCCTCGGCGCCCCGGTGTTCCACGCCACCGGGCTCTCGCAGTTCGTGCTGTCCTTCGCGCTCGGCTCCGCCGTGGTAATGCGGCGGCGCTTCGACCCAGAGGAGGCGCTGCGGTGCATCGATCGGCACCGCTGCACCGCGCTGGTGCTGGTGCCGACCATGTTGCAGCGCATCCTCAACCTCGGTGAGGACGCGATCGCGAAATACGACACCTCCAGCCTGCGGATCGTTTTCTGCGCGGGCTCCGCACTACCTCCCGAGGTCGGCAACCACGCCACCAAGATCTTCGGTGACGTGATCCACAACCTGTACGGCTCCACGGAGGTCGCCGTGGTGGCGGTGGCGACTCCGCAGGATTGGAAGCAGGCGCCAGGCACCGTCGGGCGTGCTCCTGTCGGCTGCAAGGTGCGGCTCTACGACAAGGATGGTCAGCGAATCACCACGCCGGACACCACCGGCAGGGTGTTCGGCTCCAGCGGGCTTGCTTTCGGCGGCTACACCGGCGGCGGCAGCAAGGTGGAGATCGACGGGCTGCTGTCCTCCGGCGATGTCGGGCATTTCGATGCCGAGGGCCTGCTGTTCATCGACGGCAGGGACGACGACATGATCGTCTCCGGTGGCGAGAACGTGTATCCGATCGAGATCGAGAACCTGCTTGTGGAGCACGAGAAGGTCCTCGACGCAGCCGTGATCGGCGTTGAGGATCAGGACTTCGGGCAGCGCTTGAAGGCGTTCGTGGTGCTACGCGACGGCACCGCGGCCGACAGCGACGAGCTCAAGGAGTACGTGAGGTGCAATCTCGCGCGCTACAAGGTGCCGCGCGAGTTCAGCTTCCTCGACGAACTGCCGCGAAACGCCACCGGCAAGCTGCTTCGCAGCCGACTGCGGTAGGGGGAAAAGAGCCCGCAGTCTCCCCAATCACAGCCTGCGTGGGATGTCAAGAGGCGGTGGCCAGGGCGCATCCTCTGCGCACTACCGCCATGGAACAGGGGGCCTTGCGCAGCAGGGCATGGCTGACCGAGCCGGTCAGCAGCCCGGCGGTCACCCCGTGCCCACGGGCACCCACCACAAGCAACTGGGCGTTCGCCGCGGCCTGTATCAACGCCGCGACCGGTTCGCCCCGGGTGCACGCGGTCCGCAAGGTCACGCCGGGATAGCGCGCGACATAGGGCACCACTCGCTCCTCGACTTCGGCGGTGGCGTCCGGCGCACCCGGTCGCAACACCCGGTGCAGGTGTAGCGGCACGCCGCGTCGGGCCGCGAGATCGAAGGCGAACTCGACGGCCTGCGCCGAGATCATCGAACCGTCCACTCCGACCACGATGGGCGCGTCCGGCCATGCGGGCTGCCCGCTCACGGCGATCACCGGGCACGGCGCCTTCGCGGCGACGGCGCCGCAGACGGTGCCGAGCACAAGTTCGGAGAGCACGCTCGCGCCACGGTTGCCCAGCACCACGAGCGCGGCGTCCTTCGCTTGCTCCAGTAGCAGCCTGGCGGGGTTAGCCGGCTCGGTGTAGGTGATGATCTCGACACCTGGCTCGAACCGCCTGACGGCCTCAACCGCGTCCGCAAGCATCCGGTCGGCGTCAGCCGGCTGCACCCCGAACTCGACGGCAGGGGGGATCGCGGCATCGGCGGGAATCACCGAGTACGGGTCGAACTGCGCATACACCATGGTCAGCGGGCGGTGCGTCATGGCAGCTTCGCGTGCTGCCCACTGCTGCGCGACCGCGCTGTCCGAGCCGTCGTCGATGCCGACCACGATCGGTCGATTGTCCCGAGATGCCACGCTACGTAGTGTGGTCCGTCATGGCAGGGAATGCCAAGGGGCACGGCCATCGTGACGCAGTCGGAACGCTGGCATGGCAGCGGTCCGAACCATAAGTTACTCTCTGGTAGGTGCGAGAGAAGATCCTTATCACAGGTGCCAGCGCGGGACTCGGTGCGGGAATGGCGCGCGAGTTCGCCGCGAAGGGCCGCAGTCTGGCGCTGTGCGCGCGCCGCCTCGATCGGCTGCAGCAGCTGCGGGATGAGCTGCGCGCGGCCCACCCAGGGATCGTCGTGTCGATCAGGCGACTGGACGTCGACGACCACGATCAGGTGTTCGAGGTGTTCCGGGCCTTCCACGACGACCTCGGCAGGCTCGACCGGGTGATCGTCAATGCCGGGATCGGCAAGGGGCAGCCCATCGGCAGTGGTCGCTTCGACGCGAACCTCGCTACCGCACGGACGAATTTCATCGCGGCGCTTGCCCAGTGCGAGGCCGCGATGGAGATCTTCCGGAAGCAGAACGCGGGACACCTCGTCGTGGTGTCCTCGATGGGTGCGCTGCGTGGATTACCACGCAATGTGACCACCTACGCCGCGACGAAAGCCGGAGTCGCGGCGCTCGCGGAGGGTATCAGGGCCGAGATGCTGCCGACCCCGATCGCCGTGACAACGCTCTACCCGGGATACGTGCGAACCGATATGAACGCGCACGCGCCGAAGAGCCCGCTGATCGTCAGCGAACGCGTCGGAGCGCGCGCGATGGTGGCAGCCGTGGAGCGGGAACCCGCGAAGGCCTACGTGCCACGGTTCCCATGGTCCGCGCTGTCCCTCGCGATGCGATTCCTGCCGCTGCGGGTCATCAGGCGCCTTGTCTAGCGCCGTATCCGGCGGGTGAGGGCGTAGCCCCACGAGCCGCGTGCCGCCTTCACTCACTGACCGTGATGGCGTTTCGGCGCCGAACCGTCGGGTGCGGTATCCGGCAGGCGGCGCAAGCCGTCGCGGAGCTTGCCGAGCGCCTTGGCGAGCAGCCGGGAGACCTGCATCTGCGAGACGCCGATCCGTTCGGCGATCTCGGTTTGCGTCAGGTTTTTGAAGAAGCGCAGTACCAGCACCGTCCGCTCGTGATCCGGTAGCGCGTCGAGCAGCGGTCGCAGCGTTTCCCGGTTCTCCACACCGCTCAGCTCCGCGTCGTCCTCGCCGAGGGTGTCCGCCAGCGTGACGCCGGTGTTCCCAGCATGGAGCATCTCGTCGAGCGACGAGCTGCGCTGCGCCGCCGCCACCTGCAGTCCTTCGATCACGGCGTCCCTGGAGATGCCGAGTTGCGCCGCTAGCTCGCTGGCCGTTGCGGCCCTGCCGAGCTGCTGTGCCAAGGCCGTGGATGCCGCCGCGATGCTTGCCTGTCGCTCCTTCAGCGGCCTGGGTACCCGCACCGCCCATGCGGTGTCGCGGAAATGCTTGCGGACCTCGCCGACCATGGTGGGCACGGCGAAGGACATGAAATCGGCGCCCTGTTCCGGATCGAAGCGGTCGACTGCCTTCACCAGCGCCATCGCCGCGACCTGGTTCAAGTCTTCTGGCGACTCGTGGCGATCGCGGAACTTGGCCGCGATATTGCGAGCGACCGGCAGATGCTCGGTCACCAGGCGATCCCGCAACTCCGCACGCCTCGGGTCATCCGCCGGCAGCCCGGCCAGCTCCGTGAACAGTGGACCGAGGTGGTCGTAGTGCCCACGGCCGGAAGTCTTTCGAGTGCTCACTTGCGCAAGCTCTTACACAGCTCGATCGCCACAAGGTAGCCGCCGCCATCCTCCTCGACGCGGCTGCTCGCGTCATCGGCGAGCGTGGCGAGCACCTGCCAGGAGAACGCGGTCCGGTCGGGGCCGGTGGGCGCGCCGGAGCGCACCGATGCGGTGAAACGCATTTCGCCGGGGTGCACCGTGAACCGGCACCGCAGCTCGCTGCCATCGCGGGCGAGCCCGACCAGCGACGAGCATGCCTCGTCGACGGCAAGCCTCAGATCGGCGACGTCGTCGAGGTTCATGTCCTGCTGCATGGCCAGGTCAGCGGCGACCGCGCGCACCGCCGAGAGGTGGGTGGGAGTCGCGGCGACACGCACCTCGATCGCATCCGCTCGTGACTGATCAGGTGCGGGCGCGGTGGCCATATGCCGGCGTGCGACGACAGATTCGTGGCCCGGCTCGAATGTGCTCACCATCCAATTGCACCTGCTCCGGCGTGAGATCACCACTCGGGTCCGCCTTCGGCGCCGCGTGCGGGAACGTTTCAGCTGTGCGGCACGTGCAGGATCTCGGTAAGGCCGACCATATCCATCACCTTGCGTACCTGTGGCTGCGGGCGCACGACCGAGTAGCGCACGCTGTGGTCTTCGGCTTCGTGCACTCCGGCGATCAGCGCGTTCAGCCCGCTGGAGTTCAGGAAGCTGACCGCATGGAGATCGACCCGCACCTCGGTACCCGCGTGGCAGAAGGCGTCGATGATGGCGCCGCGCAACTCGTCAGCCGTATCGAGATCGATCTCCCCGCTGACGGCGAGCACCACCACGCCGTCTGTTGGACCGGTGCGGGAGACGGTAATCATTTGGCCCCTTCGCTGGCGGCAGGTGGATCGGAGTCCTCGGATACCGTGAGCACGGTGTCCAGACCGGTGATGGCCAGCATGCGGCGCACCGAACGAGGTGGGTTGATCAGCACCAACCGTCCTTCGCTCGCCTCGGCCAGCTTGTGCATGGCGATCAGCGCCGATAGCCCGCTGGAGTCGGCGAAATCCAGCGCGCGCAGGTCGAGGCGGACGTTGCCACCAGGTCGGGCCGCGATCACCGCGCCGAGCTTGGCTCGGAGCTCCGGCGCGCTGTGCATGTCGAGTTCCCCCGCGACACGGGTGGTCGTGACACCGACGGCGGTGTCACCGACTTCGATATCCAGCCTCGCCACTGCTCACCCCTTCCAGCGCGCGGATAGCGATGCCGCCGCCAAACCTAGATTCGTTTTCGCCTGCCGCACGGCCAGGGCCAAGGCTATCGAACGTGGTGTCGCCGCAGGCCAGATCGCCGTTACCGTCGCTGTTCACGGTGCCTCGCATCGCACGGCGAGCAGCGCCATATCGTCGTGCGCGCGGCCAGCGAGGTGTGCCACTACGCTGTCCTCGACAGCCTGGCAGATAGCGTCGGGGTCCGCTCCCGCAAGCGACGCCAGCAGCGCGTACAAGCGGTCGAGCCCGTACAAGCCGCAGGAGCCGCGGGCCTCGTAAACGCCGTCGGTGAATAGCAGCATCGTGTCACCCGGCGCCAGCCGCACGGTGGTCTCGGCGTACTCGGCGTGCGCCAGGACCCCGGAGAGCACACCGGAGGCCGCCACGAGTTCCACGGTGCCATCAGCACGCACCACGGCAGGTGCCGGATGCCCGGCCGTCGCGACGTCCAGCCGCGCACAGCCGGTAGCGGGTTCGCGGCGCAGCCTGGCCACCACCGCAGTGACGAACCGGTCGCTGTCGCTGTCGTGGA
>JBOHEL010000246.1:0-7486 GCA_050700995.1 Sciscionella sp.
CACCGGCGGCACCAAGGGCGTCTACTACCAGCTTGGCGGCGCGCTGGCGGCACAGTGGCACAGCGAATACGGCATACCGACGCCCGCCGTGCTGCAGACTCCCGGCTCGGTCGCCAACCTCAACCTGTTGCGCACCGGCCGGGTGAACGTCGCGTTCTCGGCGGCCGACGCCGCGGCGGACGCCGTCGCGCAGCAGAAGCACTCTCGTGGCAGGCAGATCCGCGCGATCGCCAGAATCTATGACGACTACATCCACATCGTGGTGCGTGCGGACTCCCCGATCCACCGGGTCGCCGATCTGCACGGCCGAAGGGTCTCGATCGGGTCACCCAACTCCGGGGTCGAGCTCATCGCTCACCGGCTGCTGCGAGTCGCGGGCATCGATCCCGGCGTCGACATGCGAGCCAGGCACCTGGGCATCAACGACTCGCTCACCGCGCTGAAGGCCGGCAAGATCGACGCGTTCTTCTGGTCAGGCGGACTGCCAACACCTGGCATCGCCGCGCTGGCGAAGCAGGTTCCACTGCGGCTCGTCGACATCGCAGACCTGCTGCCCGCCTTGCAGCGCCGGTACCCGGTGTACGAACCGGCCACCGTGCCCGCTTCGGTGTACCACCTGCCAGGCGGACCTGTGACGACGCTCATCGTGCCGAATTTCCTGCTGGTCACCGTGAACATGCCAGACGGTGTCGCGAAAGCCATCACGAGCACTATTTTCGACCGCCAGCGGGAGCTGGTGAATGCCAACCGTGCTGCGCTGTCCATCGACGTGCACGCCGCTATCGAGACCGCGCCGGTTCCACTGCACCCAGGAGCCGCGGCCTATTACCGCGCGCAGAAGCCCTGATCGGCTGCCGCGGGCCCCACTTCGACGTCCTTGCCACCTCGCGGGGAACGACCGGGCACCGCATCGCCTCGGCACGCTCGCCATCAACTGGTCGCCCTCGGCAGTTCGACCGTCACCCGCAGGCCACCATCGGCGGGGAGGTCCAGCTGCAGCGCACCGGAGGACCGCTCCACGATCCGCCGCACTATCGCGAGGCCGAGACCGGAGCCGGAGACGTTCTGGTGCCGCGAAGCGCGCCAGAACCTGTCTGTGGCGCGGTCCAGGTCCTGCGGCCGCAGGCCACTGCCGTGATCACGCACCGTCAGCAGCACCACGGCATCCGTGCGCCGCACCGCCACCTCGATCGCGGTGCCCTCACCGGTGAACTTCACGGCATTGTCCAGGAGCGCGTCGAGCACCACCTCGAGGCCTCGCGCAGGCGCCAGCGCGGCACCGCCCCGTCCCCCTGCCAGCACCAGGTCGACACCACGCGAAGTGGCCGCCACCTGCCATGCCGCCAGCCGCCTTGTCACGACCTCGTCGACATCGACCTCGACCAGTTCAGCGGTCGCCACCTCAGCCCTCGCCATCGCCAACAGGTCGTCGGCGATGCGAGTCAGCCGATCGGCCTCGGCCACGGCGGCTGTCTGCTCCGCCGCCGCCTCACCGTGCACGTGGTCGCCGAGATTGGACAACCGAAGGCGCAGCGCCGTCAACGGGTTGCGCAGTTGATGGGAGGCGTCGGCTACGAAGGCCCGCTGCGCCGCGAACACGTCGGACACCCCTGCGGCCATCGCATCGAAGGACCGAGAAAGCCGCCGCAGCTCGGGAGGGCCGGTTCCGGCACCCACACTGAGTACCTTCTCCCCCGCCACCACCGCAGCGGCCAACCCGGACGTCGCCGCATCCAGCCGCCGAACCGGGCGAAGTATCCACCGCACCACAGGCAACGCCAGCAGCACCGCCATCCCGAACGCCAGCAGCGCGGCCGCGGCGAGCGCGGTCCACCACTGCAGAATCCTGCCGCGGGCGGCAGCGGTCGAGGACACGGTCACGGCAACACCGCGTAACTCCCCGTCAAGGCGCACCGGCTCGGCGATCACCATCGGTTCCGAGCTCCACGGCACCAGCAGCTCGCCCGCCTCGGGTTCCCTGCCGACCAGCGCGGCATTCATCTGGGCCACCACCGAGGGAGAGCTGACATTCACCGGTGTCCCTGAAGCCGCCACCACATGCCGCTCCGGGTCGAACACCGCGGCCGGAATGCCGTAAACCTCCTGATACCGCTTGAGGTCCGCGGTGATGAGGTTCGGCCGGTCCTGCTTGAGCGCACGCTCAGCGAGGGAAGCGAACCGGCTGGTGTCGGTGAGCCGGTCCAGGAAGGTCCGCTGCTGCTCCCTGCCTGCCACGCTGATCGCCAGCGGGATCCCCAGCCCGAGCACCAGCATCGCCACCAGCGCCAGCACGATGGCCAGCAGCCTGACTCGCATCAGGACCGCACGCCGAGCCGGTATCCCACGCCGCGCACGGTATGGAGCAGCTCGGGGCGGCCGAGTTTGGTCCGAAGTGTCGCCACATGCACGTCAAGGGTGCGGCTCGCGCCCGGCCAACTCCTCCCCCACACCTCGCTGATGATCCGCTCCCTGGTGCACACCGCGCCGCCTGCGCGCACCACGAGAGCGAGCACCTGGAACTCCTTGCGAGAGAGCCCGACAGGCTCACCGGCCACTCGCACCTCGTGGCGATCCAGGTCGACCTCCACATCATCGACGTGGACCGCGGGGGCATGACCCGCGCCGACACCGTCACCCCGCCGCCTCGTCACCGCCTGCACCCGCGCCAGCAGCTCGCCGATGTCGTAGGGCTTCACCAGGTAGTCGTCGGCGCCAGCGTGCAATGCCAGGATGCGGTCGTCGACCTCCGCCCGCGCGGAGACCACGATGATGGTCACATCGCTCGCGGTACGGATGGACCGGCAGAGCGTCATGCCGTCCATGTCTGGCAACCCCAGGTCGAGCAGCACCACATCGACCTCTGGCAGCAATTCGGCGACGCCGTGCGCGCCCGGTAGCCTACTCACGGTGAACCCGCGGCGGCGCAGTGCAGGCAGTAAGGCCTCCGCGACCCGATCGTCATCCTCAACGAGCAGTACCCGCACCTCGTCGCTCCCGTTTCTCCACGTTGCCCTGTGCACACTGTGACAGACTTGAGACCCTAAGCCTTCCTCAAGCGTGCTTTACCCACCCCGTTCAGGGCACTACCTTTCCCCAGGTGCGCACGATCCCACTCCTGGAGGACAGATGACCGAAGCCAGTCCATCCCCAGTCATGATCAAGATGACTGACGTGGACAAGTTCTTCGGGCAGTTGCACGTGTTGAAGAATGTCAACCTGGAGGTGCCTGCCGGGCAGGTCATGGTGGTGCTCGGACCGTCGGGCTCCGGCAAGTCCACCCTCTGCCGCACGATCAACCGGCTGGAGCCCATCGACAGCGGCAGCATCGAGGTTGACGGCCACGCACTGCCCGCCGAGGGTAAGCAGCTCGCCAAGCTGCGCTCCGACGTCGGTATGGTCTTTCAGCAGTTCAACCTGTTCGCGCACAAGTCGATCGCGGAGAACGTGATGCTCGGGCCGGTGAAGGTTCGCAAGCTCGCCACCGCGGACGCCCGCAGGGACGCGATGGAGCTGCTCGACAGGGTGGGCATCGCCAACCAGTCGGAGAAGTACCCCGCGCAGCTCTCCGGCGGCCAGCAGCAACGCGCCGCGATCGCCAGGGCGCTGGCGATGCACCCCAAGGTGATGCTGTTCGACGAGCCGACCTCCGCACTCGACCCGGAAATGGTCAACGAGGTGCTCGATGTGATGACACAGCTGGCATCCGACGGCATGACGATGCTGGTTGTCACCCACGAGATGGGGTTCGCGAGAAAAGCCGCGCACCGAGTGGTATTCATGTCCGACGGCGAAATCGTGGAGGACGCCACCCCGAATACGTTCTTCACGGCTCCTCAATCCAATCGCGCCAAGGACTTCCTAGGCAAGATACTGACGCATTGATATTTGCACCCCTGGGGTCACGACCGTGACCCCGGAGACGACGAGTCAGGAGAAATCTCAGATGAGGGTTCGCACCCTGGCGGTGGGGCTGCTGGTGAGCGGCCTGGCACTCGCCACGGCAGCTTGTGGGAAGTCCGGCAGTCCGACAGACAACGCCAACGCTGGCGCGCCCCCGGCGCTTCAGGTCGCGAAAAACGTCGATGTCGCAGGCTCGCCCACCTTCGCGAAGATGAAGCAGCGCAAGCATGTGATCGTCGGCGTCAAGGACGCTCAGCCCGGTCTTGGCTACAAGGATCTCACCACCGGAAAGTACTCCGGTTTCGACATCGATATCGCGAACTACATCTCCGCGCAGCTCGGCTTCGACCCCGCCAAGATCGAGTACAAGGCGGTGCCGTCGGCATCACGCGAGCAGGCGCTCGTCAATGGCGACGTCGACTACTACGTAGGCACCTACACCATCAACGACAAGCGCAAGAAGCAGGTCGCCTTCGCGGGACCGTACTTTGTGGCGGGCCAGGATCTGCTGGTGCGTAAGGACAACACCGATATCACGGGTCCGAGGTCTTTGATGGGCAAGAAGGTCTGCTCCGTCACCGGGTCCACACCGATCCAGAACGTGCGCGCAAAGAAGCTGACTCAGGCCAGCAACATCGTGGAGTACCAGAAGTACTCCGACTGCGTGACGGCGCTGGAGCAGGGCAAGGTCGACGTGCTGACCACCGACGACGCCATCCTCAAGGGCTATGCGGCGCAGGAGCCCGACAAGCTGAAGGTTGTCGGCAAGCCGTTCACCAAGGAGCCGTACGGCGTCGGCCTTCCGCACGACGACAAGGCGTTGCGCGACAAGGTCAACGACATCCTGCAGACAGCCATGGACAACGGCACCTGGCAGAAATTCTACGACGAGACACTCGGCAAGTCCGGCTCCAAGGCCACACCGCCGAAGCTCGAGCGCTACTGATATCCCCTGCCACCTCGGTGGGCATCCGGGCTCGTTCCGGGTGCCCACCGAGGTGATCACACCAGCGACGAGGAACTCCCGTGCATGTCCTGCTCGACAACCTCGACCTGTTCGGCCCGGGTTTCCTGACCACGGTCGAACTGTTCTTCTGGGCCGCGATCGGGTCGCTCGTGCTGGGCACCATCCTCGCGGTGCTGCGGGTCAGCCCGGTTCCGGTGCTACGAGCCGCGGGCACCACCTACGTCACCATCCTGATCAACACGCCGCTTACCCTGGTGTTCCTGTTCTTCGCCTTCGGCTTCCCCGTGCTGCGGCTCGCCAACCTCTCGCCGTTCTGGGGCGCGGTTACCGCATTGGTGCTCTACACCTCGGCGTTCATCTGTGAGGCTGTGCGCTCCGGCATCAATACCGTCGACGCGGGCCAGACCGAAGCATCACGGGCTATCGGGCTGACCTTCGGGCAGATGATCTCCAGTGTGGTACTGCCGCAGGCGATGCGTTCGGTGCTGCCGCCGATGATGAGCCAGCTCATCGCGCTGTTGAAGAACACCACCATCGCGGCAGGCTTCTCGGTGGCAGAAGCAGGCGCCGTGCAGTCCTACCTCTCCGAACGGGGTGAGAACGTGCTCATCGGGCTGCTCTGGGTGGCTCTTTTCTTCATCATCCTCGTCATCCCGCTGACACTGCTGCAACGCGGCCTTGAGAAACGCTGGAGCCTCGCACGATGAGTACCAACCACCTGCCAGCAGGTAGGCGCTCCCGGCGACGCGACTGCGGCACGAGCCCGGCGGAAGGGGCGTCGTGACCGCCACACTGTTCGATGTCGCAGGGCCGAAAACGCGCGCAAGGCACGGCGTGTACGCGATCGGCGGCTCCCTTGTTGTCGTGGCGATCGTCGCCTTCGTGCTCTACCGGCTGTGGCAGGCCGACCAGCTGCAAGGCAGCCTGTGGACGTGGCTGCAGTACACGAAGATCCAGATCGGCCTGCTGACCGCGATCCGCAAGACACTGCAGGCATTCGCCATGGCCTCCGTGCTCGCGCTGGTGTTCGGATCGGTATTCGCGATGGGGCGGTTGTCCCAGCACGCATGGCTGCGGGTGCCCAGCACGATCATCGTGGAGTTCTTCCGCGCGGTGCCGCTAGTGATCATGATGTTCGTCTTCTACTACGGCCTGCCCGCCGTCGGAGTGAAGATGTCGGCGTTCCTCGCCGTCGTGCTCGGCCTCACGCTGTACAACGGTTCGGTACTCGCCGAGGTCTTCCGCGCTGGCGTGCTGTCACTGCCGCACGGACAGTCAGAAGCCGCGTACGCGCTCGGGATGCGCAAGACCCAGGTCATGATCTCGGTGCTGCTGCCGCAGGCACTGCGAGCCATGCTGCCTGCGATCGTCAGCCAACTCACGGTGCTGCTCAAGGACACCGCACTCGGGTTCATCATCACCTACGACGAGTTGCTCTATTACATCCGCTCGCTCGGTTCCCAGGTGACCCTGCACCACCCGCTGATCCCGGTGATGATTGTCGGTGGCGGGATCTACGTCATCATGTGCCTGCTGCTGTCCTGGCTTGCGCACTACCTCGAAGGCCGCAATCGGCGCAGCAAGAAGCACATCGACCTAGAGCCCGGCGACGGCGCGGACCCCGATCAGATCGTGCTCGGCGGCGCGGCGGAAGCAGGCGATGCAGGCGGGATCTGAGTTCGAAGGCCCGCCAGGCACATCCACCCGCCCACCCGCCGGTCACAGGTCCCGTCCGAACCAGATCCGGGCGCACCCGCTCGTGTCGTGTGATCCCGGTCTCTTTTCCTCCGTTGCGGAAAATCATTCGTTCGCCGGATTGAACACCCAGGGAATCTTGCCTACGTTGTGCGTGTCGGCACTCGCTCGGGGTCACGGACGACCCGGGGCGAGGACATGTAGTGACGGCCCGACCGGCCGCCTGGCGAACGGTCGCGTAACTCGCTGTGAGAGCGATCGCCACAGCAGCGCCTGAGAGAAGGAGCGGCCTCCGGGGTGCGGACCGGCGTGCCGTCGCGGGTTGTACGCGGAGAGGCCATGATGAGTGAATCGAACCCCGAGCAGCGCAGCAGGACCACACGTAGCGAAAATTCTGCCAGGCAGAATTCTTCCGTAGACGCAGTCGAGACTCATCCGACACAACAGTTCGGCGAGGATCCGCTCGCCGTCCGTGACACGGACCACTACACCCACGAGTACGTCAAGGGGTTCGTCGAGAAGTGGGACGAGCTGATCGACTGGAAGAAGCGCTACCAGAGCGAGGGCCAGTTCTTTATAGATCTCCTGAAATCTCGGGGCGTGAGGTCGGTGCTGGACGTCGCCACAGGGACTGGCTTCCATTCGGTGCGCCTACTCGAAGAAGGTTTCGAAACGGTCAGCGTTGACGGCAGTCCAGCGATGCTGGCAAAGGCGTTCGAGAACGGGCAGACCTACGGCGGCCACATCCTGCATGTCGTCAACGCAGACTGGCGGTGGCTCAACCGCGACGTCCACAGCCAGTACGACGCCGTGGTCTGTCTCGGAAACTCCTTCACCCACCTGTTCTCGGAGCGCGACCGCAGGAAGGCGCTTGCCGAGTTCTACGCGGTGCTCAAGCACGACGGTATCCTGATTATCGACCAG
>JBOHEL010000247.1:0-7424 GCA_050700995.1 Sciscionella sp.
GCTCGAGGGGCCGGACCTGCCCGGCGCTACGATCAGGGGACATGCAAGCACGCAAGCGGACGCGTTGGGGATCACTAGATGACAGGTACCATTCGCTCACGTATCGTCACGTGGCTGGGCCGCAGGTATCTGGCGCGGTCACAGAAGAAGGGCATCAACCTGTCGCGGATTCCTTTCCTGCCCGACGCCACGCTGCTGCCGCTCAAACGCGACGCGCTCGACCCGGTCGCCGAACTAGGGCGCAAGCGCGCCGAAGAACCCATCAGCAAGCTCGAACTGCCTTTCGGCATGAACGGCTGGCTGATCACCGGATACAACGAAGCCAAAGCCGCTCTCGGTAAGGTCGACGGTTTCAGCAACGATTTCGCCAACCTTGTCGGCGACACCGGTGTCACCGCGGAACAGAACCCTGGCGGCCTCGGCTTCGCGGATCCGCCGGTGCACACCCGGTTGCGGCGGTTGCTGACTCCCGAGTTCACGATGCGCAGGCTGGCAAGGCTCGCCCCACGGATCGAAGCGATCGTGGCAGAGCAACTCGATGCGATGGCGGTTGCCGAGCAACCGGTAGACCTGTGGCAGGCATTCGCGCTTCCCATTCCTTCGTTGACGATCTGTGAATTGCTGGGTGTGCCGTACGAGGATCGCGCGGAATTTCAGCGGCTGAGCACGGCACGATTCGACCTCTTCGGTGGCGCGGGAGCCTCCCTCGGCGCCATCTCCGAATCGCTGTCCTACCTGCGCGATATCGTCAAGAAGCAACGCGAGTCCCCCGGTGACGGGCTTCTCGGCATGCTCATCAAGGAACACGGCGACGAGATCGATGACCAGGAGCTCGCGGGACTAGCCGATGGCCTGCTGACCGGTGGGCTGGAGACAACCGCGAGCATGCTGGCGCTCGGCGCGCTGGTGCTGTTACAGCATCCGGAGTCGATTGACCTGATCCGTGGCGGCGACAATGACAGCGGCAAGGAACGCGACGATGCGATCAACCGGTTCGTCGAGGAGCTGCTGCGCTACCTGACGGTCGTGCAGGTCGCTTTCCCCAGGTTCGCGAAGCAGGACATGGAGATCGCTGGGGTGAAGATCAGCAGCGGCGATATCGTGGTGTGCTCGCTCAGCGGAGCCAACCGCGACAAGGTTCTCGGCACGGATATGGAGCGTTTCGACGCCACCAGAAAGCCCACCCCCCATCTCGCCTTCGGCTTCGGAATCCACCGCTGTATCGGAGCGGAACTTGCCAAGATAGAACTCCGGACGGCATATCCCGCGCTGCTGGCACGCTTTCCAGGCATACGGCTCGCCGTCGACGCGGACGAGCTGTCCTACCGGAACATCTCCATCGTCTACGGGGTCGATTCACTGCCGGTGGTGCTGCAATAGTCCCGGCCGAGCCGTGGCGACCGACACGCCCCGATCAGGACGAGCGGCGGCCGACCCACGCCCGGCTCAGCGCACCGCCCGCGAGGGCCAGCGCGATCATCGCCGCCGCCATCGGCGCCAGGGTCCCGTCGAGCACCGTGGACGGGCGGTCCAGTGGCCTCGCGACGCCTGCCTTGTCCAACCTGACCCTCGCCACGGGGCGGGTGCCCACGGCGACAGCGGCCGGGTCGGCGTGCGGCGCCGCCCAAGGCACCGCATTGATCGCGTCGCCGAACGCGCTCCCTGCGGGCACCCTGGGGCCGGTCGCGGGCACCGCACCGGCAGGAACCCATCCGCCGATCAGCACGAGCGATCCCGCGGCGGCCACGGTTGACCGCGCGGCGGCGGGGTGTCGCGGCGCCGAGACGTCGGAGGTCGGACCGGCGAACGGTACCGGCATCGAGCTTGTCTGCGAGGCCGCGGTGCTCCGCGCGGTACTGGAGCGGCTCGGCGCCACGGTGGTCGTGGTCGTGGTCGTGGTCGTGGTCGCGCTCGGCGAGCAGCTGGTACTCGGCGGCGGGGGTGCCGTCGTGGTCGGGCTGGTGCTGCCAGGCGGCAGCGTGGTGGTCGGGGTCGGGGTCGGGGTCTGGGTAGCACTGCTGGGGGACGTCGTGGCGGTCAGGCTGGTGCTACCGGGTGACGTGCTGGAGGTCGGCGCCGGCGCGCACGCAGCGGCGACCGACGTTGGCTGTGCTCCCTCGGCCGCGCCGGCACCGGTGGCTGCGCACAGTGCCAGTGCACCCGCGGCAGCGATGGCGGCTCCTCCCGCTGCCATCGCTCGCAAGTGTGAACGCACGGTCGCCTTCCTTCCCTCTGTGACACCATTCGGTCAGCCGCCCGAGGCGTTACACGATAGGGGCGGCACCGGCCCACGCTGTAGGTCCGAAAGGGTGGATAACCGGGCATCCCGGCAATCGCGAACGCGCGAACGGTGTCGATCTCGATACGGTGAGTCACGGACGTTGCGAGGTCCGCCCGCCCCTGACCCCTGGTGACCGAAACTCTGCGCGCTGTGTGAAGATGGCACCTCTGGGGCTTGGACCGGATGGGCGCGAGGTCGTTGCGATGCGAATGCCGGACATGCTCGCTGGAATGCCGGACCTGTGGCTCCGGCTACTCGACGAACACATTCCCGACCAGGACCGGAATTGCCAAGCGTGCCGAGATTCCGTTGGCAATGTCGCGGCATGGCCGTGTCGGCTGCGCGAGATCGCCGAGCAAGCCAGGGCTATCTACCGTAGCGGACGGTGACTACCAGCCCTCATCTCGCCGCAGCGCGCACCCGATCAGGTACCAAGCGTGCCGAGCCGAAACGGTAATCGCGCCGCGGGCGATGTCAGGGATAGAGGACGCCGCCGGGTGCCGGTGTCCCGCCAGAAGCAGAGGAGGCCACATGTCGATCACCGACAGCGTGCGCAGATCCCCGTCGCAGTTGAACCAACCGCAGCCGCACGTGCTCGACCCGGTCGTACCGAGCATGCCCAGCCGCGACCTTGGATGGACGAAGTGGGCTGGGGACGACCTGGACGGTGCCACCCAGCCCTTGGAGATGACCATCATGCGCGGTATCGACTGAAACCGCCCGTGTTGGGGCAGGCAACGGCCATCGACTTTGCCGCAGCGACTGCCGCGAACGGGTTGCTTGCTGACATGC
This sequence comes from Sciscionella sp., assembly GCA_050700995.1. Lineage (GTDB taxonomy): Bacteria > Actinomycetota > Actinomycetes > Mycobacteriales > Pseudonocardiaceae > JBOHEL01. The sequence goes on from JBOHEL010000247.1 coordinate 3,074, forward strand.
GCATGCCATGATGAGGCAAGGCCACAGGAGGATCCGTAGACGTATTGGAGTTGCGATGAAAACGAAGGCCGCCGTACTCACCGACGCCCACACACCGTTCGAGATCATGGAACTTGACCTTGACGGCCCGAAGGACGGCGAGGTCCTCATCAAGTACAGCGCCGCCGGGTTGTGCCACTCCGACCTGCACCTGATCGACGGTGACCTGGCCCCACGCTTTCCGATCATCGGTGGTCACGAGGGGGCCGGGATCATCGAGGAGGTCGGTCCTGGCGTCAGCAAAGTCAAGCCCGGCGACCACGTGGTGTGCAGCTTCATCCCGAACTGCGGCACCTGCCGGTACTGCTCGACAGGCAGGCAGAGCCTCTGCGATATGGGTGCCACGATCCTCGACGGCTTCATGCCTGACGGCAGCTTCCGGTTCCACTCCGGCAGTACCGACTACGGCGCGATGTGCATGCTCGGCACCTTCTCGGAGCGCGCCACCATCTCGCAGCACTCCGTGGTCAAAGTCGATGACTGGCTGCCCCTGGAGTCCGCGGTCCTCGTGGGCTGCGGTGTGCCGACCGGATGGGGCACCGCGAACTACACCGGCGGTGTGGGAGCCGGGGACTCGGTTGTCGTATACGGCATCGGCGGGATCGGTATCAACGCCGTGCAAGGCGCCGCACATGCTGGCGCGAAGCATGTCGTTGTGGTTGACCCTGTGCAGTTCAAGCGCGACACGGCGATGAAGTTCGGTGCGACGCACGCCTTCGCCACCGCCGACGAGGCTGCCGCGAAGATCGGCGAGCTGACCTGGGGCCAGATGGCGGACCAGGCGCTGGTCACCGTCGGTGTCGTCGAAGAGCAGGTCGTGACCGACGCGTTCAACGTGGTCGGAAAGGGCGGCACGGTGGTGATCACCGGGCTTGCCGACATCGAGAAACTCACCGTGCATGTGTCGGGCGGGATCCTCACGCTGTTCGAGAAGACCATCAAGGGCTCACTGTTCGGCTCGGCGAACCCGCAGTACGACATCCTGCGGCTGCTGCGGCTCTATGACGCAGGTCAACTCAAGCTCGACGAGCTGATCACCCACCGGTACACGCTGGACGAGGTCAACCAGGGCTACCAGGACCTGCGCGACGGCAAGAACATTCGTGGCGTCATAGTCCACGACGCCTAACCCACACCGTGAGTACTTTCCACGGCTATAGCCGTGGAAAGTACTCACGGTGGTGGAGCGGCCCAGCCGTCGAAGGCGGCGAGCAGATCCGACCCCCACCGGGCAAGCACTCGCACGCCGGTGGCGACGGTCGAGTTGGTCGGATCACCGAGCACACCGTTGGAGCTCACGCCGCGCACACCCGACCTACGCAGCCGGTTCATAAGCTCCCCAAGCGGCCGGACATTGCCGGGCTCGGCCCTGGCCATATCCACCGCATCCGGCCGTAGTGCGAGCATCACTGAGGTCTCGCAGTCACCCGCATGGCTGTCGGCAGGCGAACCGGTCGGCGCCCATGCGAGCACGTTGCGCGCTTCCTTCCGCAGCAGCGCGACCGCGCGCCGCAGCGGCATCCCGTTACCGCCGTGCGCCGATACGAACAGCACCCCAGCGAACGAGTCGGCCGATCGCCCCAGTTCGACGAGTAGCAGTTCGGTCGCCCGGCTGCCGATGGACAGCGTGCCTGCGAACCCCGCGTGCTCGCCGCTTGAGCCATACGGCACAGCAGGTGCGATGACCACGCCGGGCCGGGCCGCGGCAAGCCGCTCGCACAGTGCGACGGCGATCTCGGTGTCGACCGTCAACGGCAGGTGCGGGCCGTGCTGTTCGGTGGCGCCGAGTGGGACCGCCAGTACGCGGCGCGGGTCACGCGCCAGGTCCGGCCACGACGAGTCTGCCAGCCTCACCGTCGGCCCGGCCAGTCGGACATGTCGGGCAGCAGCGGTGTCACGGTCCGCAGCCGCCAGCAGCCCCACCACACCCCTGCCCCGTAGGCCAGGTCGTCGGCCACGCTGGCGGCGAGCCACCTGGTGATGTCCAGATCAGGCCTGGCGCGTCGCCACCGCGCAAGGTGCCGAACAGCGGTCAACGCCAGTGCCGCGCGCCCCCACCGCCCACACAGCAGCAGCGGAACCGCCACCGGCCACCATTCCCTGGCAACCCCGCCTGCCATCATCCGTCCCGCACCGACATGGCCGCTCAGCGCCAGCCGCAACGAAGCCGTCGCCGGCAGACCGAGCGGTGTGAGCTTGCGCGGCAGTAGCGCCGCGCTACCCGCGGCCACCCCAAGCCCCAGCAGTGGCCTACCCGCCAGCACAGCCAGCCAGCTCAACACACTCCAGCGAGACACCCGCACCGGCGCGACCGCCTTGCCGTGCCGCTTCGCCAACGCCGCAGCCGAGGTGCCGTAGTCGAAACGCTGCCGCAACCACCCGGACCAGCGCTCGCGTGGCTGGTGACCGACGATCGAGGACGGTTCGTAGCGCACCCGCAGCTCGGCCGCCACGGCCCGCCAGACCAGATCGACGTCCTCCCCGAAACGCAACTCCTCGTCGAACCCGCCGAGTCGGCGCAACACCTCGGTACGCACCAGCAGTGCCGCGCTCGGCAGGTAGCTGACCACGCTTCCCGGCCGCACTTCGGCAGGCGCGTCGCCGAGGTCGAGCGACGAGCGCAGCAGCTCATACCGGGCGAGCACGCCTCGGCCGGGCACGCTTCGGATCCGTGGTGCCACCATCGCCAGCTCGGGGTCGGCCAACTGCCGCAGCAAGGGCGCCAGCCACCCGGGCTCGGGAGCCGCGTCCGCGTCGACGAACGCCACCAGTTCGGTCGCCGCGATACGCCAACCGGCATTGCGGGCCGCGGCGGGCCCGCGCGCTGTGGCATGGCGGATATCCGCATCGGGCACCGGTTCGGCCGACCCGTCGTCCACCACGACCACACGCGCGACCTCACCGAGCGCGGCACGCAGCTGAGGCAGTCGCGAACCGTGGTCACGCACCGGGATGACCACGGTGACGTTATGAGGTGCCAGCTCCGCTCGCTGGTAGTGCGGGTGCGCGATACCGGCACGCACCAGCCGGCTGGCTAGCGTGCGCTGCGCCGGGCTGTCCGCGACCGGCTCGCCGAGGAACCACCCTTCGGCCAGCCGCGCGCCGGCAGGCGAGAGGCGCAGCAGCCGTAGCGGTGACCCCCCGACCAGCGTGCGTCCCCAACGGCGCAATCCGGCATCGGCCCGCAGCCGCAGCTCGCTCATCCGCCGAACCCACCGTCTGCGTGCAGCACGCTTCCGGTCACCGCGGACGCGTGCTCGCCGCACAACCAGCACACCGCCGCCGCGACCTCTTCCGGCTCCAGCAGCCGGTCGACGAGCTGGTGGCCGCTGAAATCCTCGACATCCGCCAGGTCGTAGAGCGCGCCGCTGGCATCGAGCATCGCGGTGCGCGTCGAGCCCGGCGATACGGCGGTCGCGGTGACTCCGGTGCCACGCAGGTCCGCCGCCAGGCCCTTGATCAGCCCGACCACCGCGTGCTTCGCGGCGTTGTATCCAGCCAGGTGCCAGAGGCCCTGATGGGCGGCGGCCGAGGCGAGCGCGACGAACCTACCGGAGCGCGGGCGCTCTCGCGCGAGCAGTTGCGGCACCGCCGCGCGCGCCAGGTTGGCGACACCGCGCACACCCGCGCCGAACAACGCTTCCCATTCGGCGTCCGTGGTTTCCCACAGGGGCTTGCCACCCGCGATCACCGCAGCGGCCGCGACGGCGGCGTCCAGCCCACCGAACTCCGTCACCGCGATACCTACCGCCGCGCGCAGCGCGTCGGCGTCCCGCACGTCGGCGACGACATCGCGCACGGTGGCGGGCCAATGTGCGGCGAGCGCGGCGAGTTCCTCCCGCTTCCCCAGCGGATAGCCGACAGCGGGATCGTCGGCACACAGATCCACCGCGACAACCCGCCAGCCGTCGCGGGCGAGCTGCCGGACGGTGGCGGCGCCGATGCCCCTCGCCGCACCGGTGACAAGCGCGACCCTGCCGCTCATCGCTGCAGGTATCCATGCTCGCCGAGGTAGTCGAGCAGCGCGTCCGCGGCCTGTGCCGGCGTGTCAGGGGTCAGCACGCGCGGTGGCGTGCGTTCGGCGTGCGCGCCGGTGAGCGCCAACACCCGCTGGTGTGGCTCGGTGCCCTCCGGCGGCGGCAGTGGCAGCGGGCGCGGGCGGTACGGGCGCTGCCCCGTCACCCACACCGTGCCCTGCGACGAGATCACGTGCACAACCGGTACCTGGGTGCGCCTGGCCGCCAGCATCGCAGGCAGGGTGGCGCGGCGCAGCCGTACCGCCCCCGGCTCCACCGAGCAGACCGCGGGCAGC
>JBOHEL010000248.1:0-7422 GCA_050700995.1 Sciscionella sp.
GCCCTACGCTCGCACCGCGACGCTGGCATTCACCGCCGCAGGCAACAACTTCGAACTCGGCATCGCCGTGGCCATCGGAGTATTCGGCGTTACCTCCGGGCAAGCCCTCGCCGGCGTCGTCGGCCCGCTGATCGAAGTGCCAGTGCTGGTCGCGCTCGTCTACGTCTCCCTATGGGCGCGCAGGCTGTTCACCACTGACGCACCCACAGGCCTCAGCCAGGTGAGGTCAGCTGGACTGCCGCCACCAGGGATAGCAGGAGGGACGGGCGAGTGCCGAACACGCGGTTCGGCAAGGCAGGCATCGCGATGAAGGGTGGATCCTCGATGTCGAGCGTCCTCGCGTAGCAGGTCAGAGCCGTGGCAGCCCACGCGGCAGGCTCACCCCTTGGCCGTGGTGGGTGCTGCCCGTGTCGGCAGGATGCCGCGGGCCCTGATCCAGGCGCTGTTGCGCAGCAGGCGCAGGCCGTTGAGCCCGACGATGACGGTGGATCCTTCGTGCCCGGCTACGCCGAGTGGCAGCGGGAGGTGCCCGGCCAGATCCCAGATCACCAGCCCGGTGATGACCATGGCGGCGAGGACGAGGTTCTGGGCGACCAGGCGCTTGGCGTTGCGGGCAAGGGCGATCGTGGTGGGGATGGCAGCGAGTTCGTCACGCACCACGATGGCATCGGCGGTTTGCAGTGCGAGATCGGACCCGGCCCGGCCCATCGCGATACAGGTGTGAGCGGCTGCCAGTGCGGGAGCGTCGTTGATGCCGTCACCGACCAGCAGGGTGCGCTGCCCTGCCGCTTCGAGTTCCCCGATGGCCTTGGCCTTCTCGGCAGGCAGTAGCCCGGCGCGCACGTCGCTGATACCGCCAACCGTGACCGCCAGACGGCTCGCGGCGCGGGCGTTGTCCCCGGTGAGCAGGATCGGTGCCTGTCCGGTCAGTTCGGCCAACGCGGCGACGGTATCGGCAGCGTCGGGGCGGATCCGATCTGCGAGGGCCAGCACCCCGGCCACCTGCCCGTCCAGCACCACGAGCACCGCGGTGTGCCCACCCTGTTCGACCGTATCGACCAGTCGCCGCACGGAGGCCCAGGTGGAGCCGAGGGTACCGACCAGGTGGGTGGGGCTGCCGACCTCGACGTCGTAGCCTGCGACGCGAGCACTGACACCCCTGCCGGGCGCGGCGTTGAATCGCGACACTTCCAGCGACTCGGCGCCGCTTGCGCTGGCGGCCGCGACCACCGCGCGGGCCAGCGGGTGCTCGCTGGCATGTTCGGCGGCTGCCGCGATCGCCAGCAACTCCTCAGGCCGCAACTCCGAACCCGCTACCGGCTTGACCTCGGCGACGAACGGCGTGCCCGCAGTGAGGGTGCCGGTCTTGTCAAGCGCCACCACGCTGGTAGCGGCGAGCCGCTCCATCACCACCGCGGATTTCACCAGCACGCCGTGCCGTCCCGCGTTGGCGATCGCGGAGAGTAGCGGCGGCATCGTGGAGAGCACCACAGCACACGGGGAGGCCACGATCATGAACGTCATCGCCCGCAACAACGAGGCTGTCAACGAGTCGCCGAGCACCAGGGGGATCACGAAGATCGCAACCGTGGCGGCGACGATGCCGACCGAGTACCGCTGTTCGACCTTCTCGATGAACAGCTGCGTGGGGGCCTTCGTCGCGGAGGCCTGCTCGACCATCGCCACGATGCGCGCGACCACCGAGTCCGATGCGTGTCTCCCGGCCCGCACCCGCAGCACGCCGGTGCCGTTCACGGTGCCGGCGAATACCTGATCATCCATGGTCTTCTCCACCGGCAGTGGTTCGCCGGTGATGGTGGCCTGATCCACCTCGCTCGCGCCGTCGACCACGGTGCCATCAGCCCCGATGCGCTCGCCTGGCCGCACCAGGATCACATCCCCCACCGCCAACTCCGCGGTGTCCACGAGCTGCTCGCCGCCCTCGACGATCCGAGTAGCCCGGTCAGGGGCGAGGTCGAGCAGCCCACGCACCGAGTCCGCGGTCCGCGCGGTTGCCAGTGCCTCCAACGCCCCCGACGTCGCGAAGATCACGATCAACAGGGCACCGTCGGTGATCTGCCCGATCGCCGCAGCGCCCGCCGCAGCGACGATCATCAACAGGTCCACGTCCAGCGTCTTCGCCCGCAACGCCTTGATGCCGGCCCAGCCCGGCTCCCACCCGCCGATGACGTAACAGGCCAGGTACAACATCCAGAACAGCCATCCAGGCCCGGCGGCGAACTGCGCGGCAAGACCTGCCACGAACAGCACCAGCGCGATGGCCGACCACCGTGCCTCGGCCAACGCGAACACCCGCGTGCGTCGCACCGGTACCCGCTCCGGCGCCTGCCGGGCCGAATCCGACGTCCGGTCAGATAGCTCGGTGGACATGCGCGTCCCTTCATGTGGTGTACCAGCCCCATCACCATACCGGTATACATGAAGAGCTCTTCATATAGCGGTTATTGCTACGCTCTGGCAATGGGACACGGCGTACAAGGACGCACGGCACCGCTCGCCCGGCTGGACGCGCGCGCCGCCGACATCGTGGCGACGACATTGCAGGCGCTGGCGACGCGCTCCCGGCTGCTGATCCTCTCCCGGCTGCGGGAGGGTCCCTGCGGGGTGACCGAACTCGCCGACGACATCGACATGACGCAATCCGCGGTGTCCCACCAACTCCGCATGCTGCGCCATCTGGGCCTTGTCACCGGTACGCGCGCCGGGCGGGCCATCACCTACAGCCTCTACGACAGCCACGTCGCGCAACTGCTCGATGAGGCCGTCTACCACACCGAACACCTGACTCTCGGTGCCCGCGACAACACCGCAGGCACCGGCTGACGACGGGACTGTCCACGGAACGACGTTCGGCTACTGTCCGTGGTCCGAAGAGTGTTCGGTGTGCTCTTTGGGGGGTGTTCCGCCCATCATGCGCAGCATCGGGACGCCGCCGGTGCGAACGAAACGCCACCCGAGGACGGCGGCGGCGACAAGGAAGGCGATGTTGAGCCAGGTGGTGTAGTTCCAGGAAACGCCCTGGGTTGGCAGATGCGCGGTGGCACGTGAGGGTGCCAGCCCGGTGGGCGTGAAGATCAGCTCGATGAGGTACCCGGCGACGACGGTTGCCGCGTAGAAGGTGAGTGCGAGGAAGATCGCCATGCGGGTGCCGTAGTAGCGGCGGTAGATGTTGAGGATGGGCAGGATGAGCAGGTCGGCGAAGATGAACGCGATCACCCCGCCGAAGCTGATTCCCCCGGTCCACAGCACCACGGCCAGCGGCACATTGCCGATGGAGCACACGAAGCTGATCACTGCGACCAGCGGGCCGATCAGCGGGCCCCAGATCGCCGCGAGTACGGGCTGTCCTTCGAGGAACAGGCCCTGCCAGAACGCGTCCGGCACCCACGCGCCGATCGCACCGGCGATCAGCAGCCCGCCGACGAGGTCTTTGTAGATCGCGGCCCATTCCATCCCGAACACGTGCGCGACAGATGTGAGGCCCTCACGCGAGAACAGACGAGCCAGAAAGCCACCCTCGGCCTGGATGGACATGTCCATGGCTGCGTGGCCTTCCATCGAGCCGGTCATGCCCTTCTCCGCCTGCGCCGCCGCGGCATCCAGCAGGCGGCGGCGCAGGAAGATGCGGAACAGGACAGCGATACCGATGATGATGATCGGTCCGCCGATGAACTCGGCGAGGGTGAACTGCCAGCCCATCAGGAGTACCAGGATCACCCCTAGTTCGATGACGAGGTTCGTGGAGGCGATCTCGAAGGCCATGGCGGCGGTGAAGTTGGCGCCCTTGCGAAACAGTGAGCGTGCCAGTGCGACCGCGGCGTAGGAGCACGAAGAGGACGCCATTCCCAACCCGGTCGCGACAGCGAGCGTGCGCGGCCTGTCATCACCGAGCAGGCGCACCACCGTGGCACGGCGCACGACGGCCTGAATCACCGCGGAAAGCGCGAAGCCCAGGACGAGAGCCCACAGGATCTCCCAGGTCATCGACCCCGCCAACGCCAGTGCGTGCCCGATCGCGTGCATCACTCCGCCTCCCATACCCCTGCGCGGTATACATGCTACGGCTCGATTAATACCCATAGGGGGTATCGATGTCAAACTGGGAGCCCCGCCCAACATCCTTGGCCGCGAACACGATGTGGCGGTGCGGTTCGGGGGTAACTCTGTGTGCTATCAGCGCGAATCACTCATCGGCCGGCGCTCTTGGGTCGGGCGCGCAGGTGTGCGCGCTCGCCCTGCTTGCCGAAGAGGCTGAGGAACTCGACCGGTTCGGCGTCGGCGGCGCCGAACCAATGCGGGACGTGAGTGTCGAACTCAGCCGCTTCACCGGGCGAGAGCACCAGATCGTGTTCGCCGAGGACGAGGCGCAACCGTCCGTTGAGGACATAGAGCCATTCGTAGCCCTCGTGGGTTTGCGGGTCGGGCTCCGTTGGGCGGCCGCCTGCCTGGATCACCAGCTTGTATGCCTGGATGCCACCGGCTCGGCGGGTCAAGGGCAGCGTCGTCATGCCGTGGCGGGTGATGGGGCGCAGGTGGATTCGGGGGTCTCCGGTGGGTGGGGCATCGACGAGTTCGTCGAGCGTGACGCCGTGAGCTCGTGCCAGGGGGAGCAGTTGTTCGAGGGTCGGACGGCGGGCACCGGACTCCAGCCGGGACAGCGTGCTCACTGAGATGCCGGTCGCCGCCGACAGGTCGGCCAGGGTGGTTTCGTGCTGCCTGCGCAGCGCGCGCAGTCGCGGTCCGACCGCGTCGAGCGCTTGGTCGAGGTTGTAGTCCATGTCACTAGTTTGCCAGATCAGCAACAATACTTGCGGGTATGGCTGGCACACCCGCATGGTTGTCGTGGAGGTGGTCGTGATGACAGATCAGCTGAATGGCGGCTATGACGTGGTGGTGATTGGCGGTGGCGCGGCCGGGTTGAGCGGGGCGCTGATGCTGGCGCGGGCGCGGCGGTCGGTGGTGGTGATCGACGCTGGTGCCCAGCGCAACGCCCCGGCCGCGGGCGTGCACGGGCTGCTGGGCCGCGACGGGATCCGGCCTGCCGAGCTGCTGCGGCGCGGTCGGGCCGAGGTGCGCCGTTATGGCGGGCAGGTGGTACACGGCGAGGTCGATGCCGTGGCTCGCGATCACGACGGGTTCGCGGTGGCGCTGGCCGACGGCAGAACGGTGCAGGCTAGCCGGTTGCTGGTGGCGACCGGGCTTATTGACGAGCTGCCGGACATACCGGGCCTGCGGGCCAGGTGGGGCCGGGATGTGATCCATTGCCCGTACTGCCACGGCTGGGAGGTCCGTGACCAGCCGATCGGTGTGCTGGCCAGCGGGTCGCTCTCGGTGCACCAAGCATTGCTGTTCCGCCAGTGGAGCGACGATGTCACATACTTTGCCCACACCACGCCGCCTCCGACCGAGGAGCAGGCGGAGCAGCTGGCCGCCCGCGGCATCAGCGTGGTGGCAGGCGAGGTCGCGTCCCTCAAGATCGTCGATGACCGCCTCGCCGGCGTGCTGCTGAACGACGGCACTGTGATCAGCCGCGCGGTACTGGCGGTCTCGCCGCGGATGGCCGCGCAAGCAGCCTTCCTGGAGCCACTCGGACTGCGACCCGCGGAACACCCGGCGGGCGTCGGTGAGTACCTCCACGCCGATGTGACCGGCCGTGCCGACGTGCCAGGGGTGTGGGTCGCGGGAAACGCCGCCGACCTGTCCGCCCAGGTCAGTACCGCTGCAGCGGCGGGCGCTGCCGCGGCAGCTCAGATCAACGCCGACCTGGTCGCCGAACAGAACCGCCAGGCGGTCGTCGCCTACCGGGACCCGTTCTCAGCCGAGTCCGAAGCCCGTGTCTGCGAACTGGTGACGGGTGACCGTCGCCACGGCCTGTGAACCATGGAAAGGAAAGCGCTATGTCCGAAGAATTCGACAAGGGGTATTGGGAAGACCGCTATCGCGGCCGCTCCGGCCCCCACGGGATGGAACCAAACCCGCAGCTGGTGGCCGAAATCGGGGATCTCACGCCCGGCACGGCACTCGACGCGGGCTGTGGGCAGGGAACCGAAACCATCTGGCTGGCCTCCCACGGCTGGCAGGTCACGGCGGTCGACATAGCGGCCACCGCGCTGCGCCACGCGCGCGAGCACGCCGAATCCCTCGGCGCCGACATCACCGACCGGATCGAGTGGGTAGAGGCCGACATGACCGGGTGGACGCCCACCGAGGAACACTTCGATCTGGTCTGCACCCATTACGCGCACCCGGCGGGACCGCGCGATGCGCTGTTCGGCAGGCTGGCGGGAGCGGTCGCGCCGGGCGGCACACTGCTCATCGTCGGCCACCACCCATCAGGTCCGCAGCACGCCTCAACACCAGAGGCCTACTTCACCGCCGAACAGATCGCGACCGACCTCGACGCCGACCGCTGGGACGTCGCCGTCGCCGAAACCAGATACCGAACGGTCACCACCCCCCACAGCGACGAGATCATCATTCACGACGCCGTCCTCCGAGCCCACAAGCGCCCATGACCGGCAGCCAGCGCGCCCTGTCAATGCGGTGAGAGTTCTGGGCTGTGCCGCCAGGGGTCGATGCTCGTGCAGTCGTACTCCTCCGGGGCTACGTCGCGGATGGTCTGGGTGAACTGCCAGCGGTGGCCGGCGAGATCTTCCAGTGTGCACTCGCACTCCCCGTACTCCCGGTCCGTGGGCGGCTCGAGAATTCGGGCGCAGTGGGAGCGGGCTCGCTCGAAGTGAGCGTTGACGTCCTCGGCGCGTACCTTGAGGACCTGCGTCGTGATGCCGTCTTGGGGTGGCTGCTGCTCGTCGCGGGCATCGGTTCGGCGAAGCCGAATGCGGCGTTCAGCGCTCCGCCTTCCCCGATGCTCATCTGGGCGCGGTGGTCTTCGCCGATGCGGACCCGTTCGCCGAGTGACAACAGCCGAGATCACGGGCTGTTGGCATTCTTGCTGGTTTGAGCAAGATTTTCGTGGTAACTCGGAGTGCCCCCGGCAGGAATCGAACCTGCGACACACGGTTTAGGAAATCTATCTTCCACATCGACCACGGCCTCTACCAGCAACAATGGCCACACTGTTGGCCTCAGGAGTTACCGCAAACCACACTGCTCGCCGGAATCCCATGCCACATTCCATGCCACGACCGCCTTAGAAGATCGACTGGTACCAGGGAGGCTATTCTTGTGCCGCAGAAGCCACACAAGCCGCAGAAGTCCAGCAAGCATCCCCGCGTATGCCCCGGCTCGACGGCACGGGGTGTCCGGTTTGCGTACGTCTGACCGTAGCATCTACAAGCAGCATTGACCTGAGCTTGCCCGTAGCACGCCATCCGCACGGCGAGAGTATCCGAGTTATGGATGACGACCGGGTAGCCGCGGCTCTCAGCGCCGTAATCGAGG
>JBOHEL010000249.1:0-7385 GCA_050700995.1 Sciscionella sp.
CCGGCCACATGTGGACCGCCAAGATGTTCGGCATGAAGGTCCGGCGATACTTCATCGGGTTCGGGCCGAAGATCTTCTCCTTCCGACGCGGCGAGACCGAGTACGGCCTCAAGGTCATCCCGGCAGGCGGGTTCTGCGATATCGCCGGACTGACCGCACTGGACGAGGTCACCGACGACGAGCTTCCCCGAGCCATGTGGCGCTTCGCGACCTGGAAGCGGTTCGTGGTGATGGTCTCGGGCTCGGTGACCCACTTCATCATCGGCTTCGTCATCCTGTACGTGATGGCTGTAGCCATGGGCCTGCCAAATGTCAGCGAGAAGCCCGTGGTCGGCCAGGTCAGCGCGTGCGCGCAGGGCCAGAATGCGAGGACACTGGATTACCTGCCGTGTGCCCCTGGAGCGCCCGCGCCAGCCAAGGCGGCCGGGCTGAAGCCCAACGACAAGATCATCTCGATCAACGGCACGCCAACACCCACTTACCAGGACGTGACTAAGGTCGTGCACCCGCTGCACGGCCCGACGTCGTTCGTCGTGCAGCGGGACGGCAAGCGGAAGTCCCTGAGCGTCGACATAGTCGACACCCCTCGGGTGCTCAATCCGCACGCCGTGCCGGGGCGCGACAACAAGACCGCGCAGGTCGGCACGATCGGCGTTGGCTTCCAGACCTACTTCCACTACGGCGCGCTCTCGGCGGTGGCCGGTGCGGGCAGTTTCACAGGGCAGATGCTTGTCAACGCCTGGCAGGGGCTCAAGCTGCTGCCGGAGAAGGTTCCCGCCCTGCTGCATGCCATCGCGGGAGGTCACCGCGACCCGAACACCCCGATCAGCGTGGTTGGCGCGAGCCGAATCGGCGGCCAGGCGGTTCAGGACGGGCTGTGGCCGGTGTTCTGGCTGCTCATGGCCTTGCTGAACTTCGGTGTCGGAGTCATCAACCTGCTGCCGCTGCTGCCGATGGACGGTGGTCACGTGCTGGTGATGCTCTATGAGCGAGTGCGGGACGGGGTTCGCAAGCTGTTCGGAAAGGCCAAGGGCGGACCGGTCGACTACACCAAGCTCGCGCCGTTCACGATGGTGGTGATTTTCATCGGCGGCGCCTACATGCTGATCGCCATCACGGCTGACATCGTCAACCCGCTGCGGTTGGGTGGACAATAGAGCTGACAGACGGTCTTCGAGAGGGAGTTAAGACGTGACCGACGTGATGTTGGGACTGCCCGAGATGCCCGCACCGGTATTGGCCGAGCGGCGTAAGACCCGTCAGCTGCACGTCGGACCGGTGGGGGTAGGCAGCGACTATCCCGTTTCGGTGCAGTCGATGACCACCACCCTGACTGCGGACGTGAACGCCACGCTGCAGCAGATCGCCGAGCTGACGGCGACGGGGTGCGACATCGTGCGGGTCGCCTGCCCCAGCGCGGACGACGCGGAGGCACTGCCCGCAATCGCCAAGAAGTCCCAGATCCCGGTGATCGCCGATATCCACTTCCAGCCGAAGTATGTCTTCGCCGCGATCGAAGCGGGTTGCGCCGGGGTGCGGGTGAACCCTGGCAACATCCGCAAGTTCGATGACCAGGTCAAGCAGATCGCCGAGGCCGCGAAGGATCACGGCACCCCCATCAGGATCGGCGTCAATGCCGGGTCCCTCGACAAGCGGTTGCTTCAGAAGTACGGCAAGGCCACGCCGGAGGCGCTAGCGGAGTCCGCGATGTGGGAGGCCTCACTGTTCGCCGAGCACGACTTCCATGACATCAAGATCTCGGTCAAGCACCACGACCCGGTCACCATGATCCGTGCCTACGAGCTGCTGGCGGAGCAGTGCGACTACCCGCTCCACCTCGGCGTGACCGAAGCGGGGCCCGGGTTTCAGGGCACCATCAAGTCGGCGGTGGCATTCGGGGCGCTGCTGCGGCAGGGGATCGGCGACACGATCCGGGTGTCGCTCTCCGCGCCGCCGGTGGAGGAGGTCAAGGTCGGCGCGCAGATTCTGCAGTCGCTGAACCTGCGGCCACGCAAGCTGGAGATCGTCTCCTGCCCGTCATGCGGCCGCGCGCAGGTGGACGTGTACAAGCTCGCCGACGAGGTGACGGCGGGGCTGGAGGGCATGACCGTGCCATTGCGGGTCGCTGTGATGGGCTGCGTAGTGAACGGGCCGGGTGAGGCGCGGGAGGCCGATCTCGGCGTGGCATCGGGCAACGGCAAGGGCCAGATCTTCGTCAAGGGGGAGGTCATCAAGACCGTGCCGGAAGCGCAGATCGTGGAGACCCTCATCGAGGAGGCCATGCGGATCGCCGAGGAGGCAGGCGAGGCCACCGAGGGCAGCCCCGAGGTCGTCGTCAGCTGACCACTCTCAGTAATGGCGTTTCGTCGACGCCGGACTGTCAGTGCCCGGCGTTATGCTGGGCACGACAGTCAGCGAAGTCAGCACCGAGGGAGGGCAGGTCATGAGCGTCGCGCTCGCGGGTGCCACGATGACCTGGGACGACGTGCTGCGCACCTGGCGCGAGCTGGCAGTCCTCGAGGGGTGGCGACCGGAACTCACCTCGCAGGGCAGCGCCAGGCACGAGCGCAAGAAGAAGAAGTGGGCGTACGCGCACGGTGGTATCCCGCAGTACCTGCTGATCGGCAGGTACGACGAGGACGGGCCTACCGTGTCGCTGTTCACCGATCCGGCCAAGGGCGCCTATCGTCAGGCTATCCGGGTGGCGTTTGGGCAACCGATCACGTTGGACGAGCCGTTCGGCATCGAGCTGGACACCAACGCGTTCTGAGCCGATGGCGGGCGACGGTCCGGAGTTCGCGAGCTGGCGGCCGCATCCCGCGCTGCGGCCGTTCGTGGATGGCTACCTCGGGTATCACCAAAGCGATGTGACACTCGCGGTGCATCGGGGGCTGCCGTCGCGCCACATCACGCTGATCATCAGCTTGGACGCGCCGATCCGGATCGTCGCGGGCCCTGGCGCGGAGGCCGGGCCGCTACGGTTGCAGACGGTGGTCGGCGGCCTGCACCTGGCGCCCGCGCTCATCGCGCAGGCCAGCCACCAGCGCGGGATGCACCTATCGCTCAACCCTCTCGGCGCGCGGGCACTGCTCGGGGTGTCCGCAAGCGAACTGGCAGCCACGGTGGTGGGCCTCGCAGACCTGCCTGGGGGCTGGGGTCCTGAACTCACCGAGCGGTTGGTCGAAGCGCCGGGCTGGCGGCAGCGGTTCATGCTGGTGGATGCCGCGCTGCTCGCGGCGCTCCGGCCAGCAACCGTGCGCACCGAGCTGAGCTGGGCGTGGCGACGGATGATCCGGCAATCCGGCACCGGGCGGATCGCGGAGCTCGCAGGTGAGGTGGGCTGGAGCAGGCGCCACTTCGGTGACCGCTTCGCGCGTGAGGTAGGTGTGTCGCCGAAGCAAGCGGCCCGGCTGCTGCGTTTCGAGCATAGCGGGCAGTTGCTGCGCGGCGGCGGTTATCGCAACCTCGCGGAGGTCGCGGCCCGCTGCGGATTTTACGACCAGGCGCACATGACCGGTGAGTGGCGCGTGCTCGCCGGGTGCGGCCCCGGCACCTGGATTCGCGAGGAACTCCCATTTCTCCAAGACGAGGGTACCGACGGCGTCGCAGACTCAAGGTATGACAAGACAACCTGAACCCATGGTCTGGCCCGGCCTGCGCTACGACGACGCGCCCGCCGCGATCCGCTTCCTCACCGAGGTATTCGGCTTCACCGAGATGCTGGTTGTGCCTGGTGAGAATGGCGCCGTCGCGCACGCCGAGCTGGCATGGCCGGACGGCGGCGCGGTGATGCTCGGCTCGAACAGTCACACCCAAGGGGTGCATGAGCCGACGCCGCCAGGCACTTCGAGCACCTATGTGGTGAGCGTCGACGCCGCGGGGGTTGACGCGGTTTATCAGCGCGTGAAGAACGCCCGGGTCGCGGTCATTGCCGACCTACATGACACGGATTACGGCTCCCACGGGTTCACCTGCCGCGACCCCGAGGGCAACATGTGGACGTTCGGTACCTACCGCGGCGCGTGATTTCCCCGGGTGGGGGCTCACTTACCCGGTGTTCATCTGGCACGCTTAACGGGTGCTGAGGCTCGGTGGTGCGCGGCTGCTCGACGCGCGGGACGCGATGGCGGTCCGTGCTGTGCTGGACGGCGACCCGGTGGCAGCGTGCATGGTGGCCAGCCGGGTGGAAGCGGTCGGCGTCGAGTCCTGGCGGCTCGGTGGTGAACTCTGGGGCTGCGACAACCGCCCGATCATCGGCAGCAGGTTGGATGCGCTGTGCTTCTCCGGGCCGAACCTGATCCCACTACGGGGTGACAGGGCGGCGATGCGCGCCTTCGCCGATCGGGCGCGCTGCCGCCGCCGGATGTGTTCCTCGCTGGTGGGGCCCGCGCCGCTGGTATTGGAGATGTGGTCTGAGCTTGCCGCGGAGTGGGGGCCCGCGAGGGAGGTCCGTGAGGATCAGCCGCTGCTGGCGCTGGGTGGCGAGCCCAAGGTGCCCACCGATCCGTGGGTGCGGCCGGTGAGGCCGCATGAGATCGAGCAGTACCTACCCGCGGCGGTGGCGATGTTCGTCGAAGAGGTTGGCATCGACCCGTGCGCGAGCGACGGCGGTTCGGGCTACCGAGCGAGGGTTGCCGAACTCATCGCGTCGGGCAGGGCCTTCGCCAGGTTCGACAGCGGCGAGGTGGTGTTCAAGGCTGAGATCGGTGCGATCTCCTCGGGTGTCGGCCAGATCCAGGGTGTTTGGGTGCATCCCGACCGTCGCGGCCAGGGGCTCGGCGTGACTGGTACGGCGGCGGTCGCCGATCGGCTTGTGCGCGGTCTCGGCCGCACGGCCAGCCTGTATGTCAATGCGTACAACACGCGCGCGTACGCAACCTACCTTCGGGTGGGGTTCCAGCAGGTGGGCCGCTACGCCACAGTGCTGTTCTGAAACTGCGCATCGTAGGCTGGTGCCCATGTCCGTGAGAGCCCCGCTGCAACCCGGTGTCCAGACCCCGCTCCGCCAGGTGCCGAGAAGCATCCCCCGCCCGGAGTACGTCGGTAAGGAACGCCCGGCGCCCAACACCGATCCGTCGTGGACACAGCCACCGGAGGTCGTCGAGGCGATGCGGGTGGCGAGCAAGATCGCGGCAGAGGCGTTGGCCGCGGGCGGCACTATGGTCGTGCCGGGGAACACGACCGAGGACATCGACCGCGTGGTACACGAGTTCATCTGCGACCACGACGCGTACCCGTCCACGCTCGGCTACTGGGGCTATCCGAAGTCCTGCTGCACCTCGCTCAACGAGGTGATCTGTCACGGCATCCCGGACTCCACCGTGATCGCCGACGGCGATATCTGCAATATCGACGTCACGGCCTACATCGGCGGAGTGCACGGTGACACCAACGCCACCTTCCTGGCCGGCGAGGTGTCCGAGGAAGCTAAGCTACTGGTCGAGCGCACGCACGAGGCCACGATGCGTGCGATCAAGGCGGTGAAGCCCGGTAGACAGTTCAACGTCATCGGGCGAGTGATCGAGTCTTATGCGAAGCGTTTCGGGTACGGCGTGGTGCGCGATTTCACCGGTCACGGGATCGGCCGCACGTTTCACAGTGGACTCGTGGTGCTGCATTACGACAACCCTGGCGACACCAACCTCATCGAAGAGGGCATGACGTTCACCATCGAACCGATGATCACCCTCGGCGCCATCGAGCACGACATGTGGGCCGATGGCTGGACCGCCACCACCAGGGACAACAAGTGGACGGCGCAGTTCGAGCACACCCTGCTGGTGACCGCTGAGGGCGCTGAAATCCTGACGGCGGCCTAGGTTGGAGGGTCTTCAAGACCCCCCAACCCTGTGCACCGAACCTGCGACCGCGATCGGAGAGGGGGTTGGGGGGTCTTGAAGACACCCAAACCCGGCGCGCTGTTGGTCGCGGGGGCAACCTCCGATGCCGGCAAGAGCGTGATGGTGACCGGGCTGTGCCGCTGGCTGGCCAGGCGCGGCGTGAAGGTGGCTCCCTTCAAGGCACAGAACATGTCCAACAACTCCGTGGTCACGCCGGACGGCGGTGAGATCGGCAGGGCGCAGGCGGTGCAGGCTGCCGCGGCAGGACTGCCGCCGAGCGTGCGCTTCAACCCGGTACTGCTCAAGCCCGGAGGGGATCGCGGCTCGCAGCTAGTGGTGCTCGGCAAGGCGATAGGTGAGGTCAGCGCGCTGTCCTATCGCGCGCGCAAGGCCGAGCTGCTCGACGTCGTCGTCTCGACCTTCCAGCGGTTGCGCACCGACTACGACGCGGTGATCTGCGAGGGCGCCGGATCACCTGCCGAGATCAACCTGCGCGCCGCGGACATCGCGAATATGGGGCTGGCCAGAGCCGCGAACCTGCCGGTGCTGGTGGTGGCCGACATCGACCGTGGTGGCGTGTTCGCGCACCTGTTCGGCACGCTGGCCTTGTTGGAGCCCGCCGACCAGGCGCTGGTGGCGGGGTTCGTCATCAACAAGTTCCGAGGCGACCCTGCACTGCTCGAACCAGGACTTGCGAGGCTTCGGGAGTTGACCGGCAGGCCGGTGCTCGGCGTGCTGCCGTGGCGCGCAGATCTGTGGCTGGACGCTGAAGACTCGCTCTCCTACACAGCGGACGGCGCGATCGGGCGGCCAGCGCCGCCGATCGGGGGGCAGTGGCTGCGGGTGGCCGTGGTTCGACTGCCTAGGATCTCCAACGCCACCGACGCCGAGGCGTTGGCAGCTGAACCGGGACTGGCGGTGCGCTTCGTCACCGAACCGTCCCGCATCGCCGATGCCGACCTGGTGGTGCTGCCGGGTTCGAAGGCCACTGTCGCGGATCTGGCGTGGCTGCGCCGTACCGGCTTGGCATCGGCCATCGTGGCACATGCCGAGCGCGGGATGCCGGTGCTGGGTATCTGCGGTGGCTTCCAGATGCTGGCGCGCTCGATCGCCGATCGGGTGGAATCGGCCGCCGGTGAGGTCGCGGGACTCGGGCTGCTCGACATGGACGTGACGTTCGAGCCGTGCAAGACGCTTGCCCAGCCGAGCGGGCTGGCCTGGCGGCAGCCCGTGACCGGCTACGAGATCCACCATGGTCGAATCCTCCGTCACGGCGCTCGGTTGTCCGGGCTGATCGAGCTGCCGCACGGCGCGACCGAGGGCGCGGTTGCAGGCAGCGTCGTCGGTACCCACTGGCATGGCCTGCTGGAGAACGACGCATTCCGGCGAGAGTTCCTGCGCTGGGTCGCCGAACGGTCCGGGCGCGACGGCTTCACGGTCGCCGAGGGCACCAGCTTCGCGGCGATCCGCGCGGCACAACTCGACCTGCTCGGCGACCTTGTCGCCGAGCACCTGGACACTACGGCAGTGCTGCGACTATTGGAC
>JBOHEL010000250.1:0-7382 GCA_050700995.1 Sciscionella sp.
GGTGAGTCGGTGTCGGCGACACCATCGATGCACTGGCCGAGCACCACCGCGATGCCGCCCTGTGCCCACCGGGTGCTGCCCTCAGCTGCGCCTTCTTTCGTGATCACCAGTACCCGCAGGCCCAGCTTCCGCGCCCGCAACGCGGCACTCAGCCCGGCAACGCCGGTCCCGAGCACGATCAGATCGGCCACTGCCTCCCAGCGCGGCACTGTGGCAACCGGCGCGCTCACTCGCCACCGCCGGGCTGGCCGATGGCGATCATCCGCCGCACCGCTCCGCGTGCCCGCTCGGCGACGGCATTGGGCACCTCGACCTCGTCGACCCCACCTGTGAGGCATCGCAGCAGCGCCGCGGGCGTGATCATCTTCATGTACCGGCAGGACGCCCGCTCGTTCACGGGCTGGAACTCGATCTCCGGCGCGGCCTTGCGCAGTTGGTGCAGCATCCCGATCTCGGTCGCCACCAGCACGCTGCCTGCGTTGCTCGCACGGGCGGCGGCGAGCATTCCCCCTGTGGAGAGAATCTTCACCCGATCCGGCGCCACCACCCCTTCCCCCGCCAGGTAGAGCGCCGAGGTGGCGCAGCCGCACTCCGGATGGATGAACAGGTCGGCATCCGGCCGCTGCTCCGCCCGTGCCGCCAGTTCGGCACCGTTGATGCCCGCGTGCACGTGGCACTCGCCGGCCCAGATGTGCAGGTTCGGCCTGCCGGTCACCCGCTTGACGTGGGCGCCGAGGAATTGGTCAGGGCAGAACAGCACCTCGCGGTCAGCAGGGATCGATGACACCACCTCAACCGCGTTGGACGAGGTGCAGCAGATATCGGTCTCCGCCTTCACCTCGGCCGTGGTGTTCACATAGGAAACCACCGCCGCGCCGGGATGTTGGGCCTTCCAGCTCCGTAGATCCGCGGCGGTGATCGAATCGGCAAGGGAGCAGCCTGCGCGCGCATCCGGGATGAGCACGGTCTTCTCGGGGCTGAGGAGCTTGGCTGTCTCGGCCATGAAGTGCACCCCGCAGAACACGATGGTAGAGGCGTCGCTCTCGGCGGCGATCCGGCTCAGCGCGAGCGAGTCCCCGGTGTGGTCGGCGATGTCCTGGATCGCCGGAATCTGGTAGTTGTGGGCCAGGATCACCGCATCCCGCTCCCCGGCGAGCCTGCGGACCTCCCGCTCCCATGCCGCGTCTGGCTCTACCCCCCGATATACGCCGTCCTCCACCGTGCTGATGACGGTCATCGCATCCTCCTTGCCACGCCGAGGTTTTCGCCTGTAAAGCGAAAACACCATGGATACTATCAGCCGGTGAGCCCGCTACACCATGAGATTCTCGCCGCAGTGCTACAAATACGCGGCGACTCACTGCGTGTGATGCTCTGGCGACGGGGACAGGAACCCGAGTTCGGATGCTGGGCGCTGCCCGGAGGCGAGTTGGCGACCGACGAGGACGTGGAACAGTCCGCCCGCCGTCAACTCGCCGAGAAGGTGGATGTTCGCCAGCTGTCCCATGTCGAGCAGCTCGCGGTGTTCTCCGATCCACACCGAGTGCCTGGCGTGCGGGTCGTCGCGACCGCGTTCCTGGGCCTGGTGCCCTCCGACGTCGACCCCGAGGTGCCCGGCGACACCGAATGGCACCAGATCGACGCCATGCCCTGCACCGCGTTCGACCACAAGTCGATCGTGCTGCGAGCACGCAATCGGCTGCGCGCCAAGCTGTCCTACACCAATATCGGATTCGCGCTCGCGCCTGCCGAGTTCACGATCTCGGCACTGCGGGAGCTGTACTCGGCCGCGCTCGGTTACCGTGTATCTGCCACCAACCTGCAGCGGGTGCTCTCCCGCCGTGGGCTACTGGAACCCACCGGTGGCACCGCCGCACCAGGCAAGGCGGGCGGGCGTCCGGCAGCACTGTTCCGCTTCACCGGCCACGGCATGCGGGTCACCGACCCGTTCGCGGTATTGCGCCCGCCCGTCACGCACTGACGGCGACATTCTACCGAGCGGCCAAGGCAAAGGCGTCGTAACGTGACCGGGTGGCCGAAACCATCCCGATTTTCCCCCTGGGCACCGTTCTGCTGCCAGGGGCTTCGCTGCCACTGCACATCTTCGAACCCCGATACCGGCAGCTCGTCGCCGACCTGATCAGCGGGGAGATAGCGGACAAGCAATTCGGGGTCATCACGATCCAACCCGGCTGGCACCAAGGGAGCGACGAGATCGAGCGGCTGCATGAGATCGGGTGCACCGCGCAGCTACAGCAGGCACAGCGATTGCCCGGCGGCCGATTCGACATCGTCACCTCTGGTGTACGGCGTTTCCGGCTGCTGGATGCCGACGACAGCAGCGCCCCGTACCTGCTGGGCAGGGTCGAATGGCTGCCGGACTCCGACGTGCCTTCGGCACTCGGCGACCATCTGCCCATGCTCGCCGCCGCCGCGCACAAGGCGCACGAGCGCTACTGCATGGTGGCCTGGCACCGGGACGACTGGCTGCGCCCGGAGTTGAACACCGAACTTGGGCTGTTGTCGAACCTGCTTGCCGCCGACTGCATGCTCACAACGGCCGATCGCCTGCTGGTGCTGCGGGAGTGCGATCCGGCGCGCCGGTTGAGCCTGGTGTGCCAGATGATCAACCGCGAGGCAGGGATCCTGCGCCTGCTGCGTGCGGTACCGCCCCCACTACCGGATTTCAGCGAATTCGCCACCCGACGAACCATGAACTGATACCCCCAACGCGGGGTTTGGGGGTCTTGAAGACACCCCAACCCCACTAGCCGAGCCGCCTGCCGAGATCGTGGCGGCCGTTCCAGGCGGCCAGCACGCCGTAGGCGATGGCCACACCGAGCGGCTGCACGATGATCAACCATGGTGCGTCGAGGGTGGGTGCCTTCGCGACTACCGACCCCGCACTCGGGGCACCGCCAATCGGATAGAGGCCATGCGCGAAGGAGACGCCGGTGCGTGCGGCCAGCCAGCCACCGATCACCGCACCGATCACCGACGCGAGCAGTATCACCGGGCCTCGACGCTCCCGCAGCAACCACACCGCGACTCCGATCAGCAACCCGAAGCCCAGGCTGATCAGCACGAAGATCGCTACATCGTCAAAAAGGTGATAGCTGGCGTCCGGCAGTGGCACCGCCTGGCCATCGCTGCCCACATACATATGCTCGGCGGGCGCGATCCGCGACCAGATCAATGCGATACCGAGGCCGAGCAACGCGACCAAGGACAACACGCTGATGCTCGGCAGCAGGTCCGCCTTCACCACCACCCTGGGGCGACGGTTCCACAGCGCCCCGAGTAACGCTGCCTCCGCCTCCGGCCGACCCACGCGTTCGGCATACGAAGGCTCCGCCGCACCGGCTTGTTCCGCCACACCGGACCTCCTCGTCTCACATCGCCGGGCTACCAGATCGCCGACTACGAGGTTGCGAGCCTACTGCGGTGAGCTGTAGTCGCCGTGCCGGGAGCATCGTGCGGTCCATCCTGCGGGCGTCACCTGCACCACCATCCGCCGCCCACACTGCGGGCAGTACCGTGGCGGTTCGAGTGCGGTGCGCGCGTTGTGACAGCCCTCATGCCCCGCAACGCTTACCGGTTGTCCACAGTGGATGCAGTAACTTTCGTTCACAACGTGTCGCTCAGCGCCTTGATCGGCATCTTCAGCTCGCCGAGCATCTCGATATCGCGGGCAGCAGGCCTGCCGAGGTTGGTCAAGTAGTTCCCCACGATGATCGCGTTGATGCCGCCGAGCATGCCCTGCTCCGCGCCGAGGTCGCCGAGGGTCAGCTCCCTACCGCCCGCGAACCGCAGGATGGTGCGCGGCATCGCCAGCCGGAACGCGGCGACAACACGCAGCGCGTCTCGACCCTCAATCGTCTCGAAGTGCTCGTATGGCGTACCCGGCTGCGGGATCAGGAAATTCATCGGGACCTCGTCCGGCTCCAACTCGGCGAGCTGCGCGGCGAACTCCGCGCGCTGCTCGTCGGTCTCCCCCATGCCGACGATGCCGCCGCAGCAGACCTCCATGCCCGCCTCGGCCACCATCCGTAGGGTCTGGAAGCGTTCCTCCCAAGTGTGGGTGGTCACCACGTTGGCGAAGTTCGAGCGCGCGGTCTCCAGGTTGTGGTTGTAGCGGTGCACACCCATCTCGACCAGCTCATCGACCTGCGCCTGCGTGAGCATGCCGAGCGAGCAAGCGATCTGGATATCCAGCCCGGCCGCCCTTATCGCCTGAATACCCTCGCGGACCTGGGAAAGCAGGCGCGCGTCCGGACCGCG
The DNA here is from genome assembly GCA_050700995.1 of Sciscionella sp. GTDB lineage: Bacteria > Actinomycetota > Actinomycetes > Mycobacteriales > Pseudonocardiaceae > JBOHEL01. Next base: position 4,282 of record JBOHEL010000250.1, read on the forward strand.
CACCGCCGCCACGATGCAGAACTCGGTCGCTCCGGTTGCCGCGGTCTGCCTCGCCGCCTCGACGAGGCCGGGAATGTCCAGCCGCGCCGCGCGCACCGGAGAGGGGAAAAGGCCGGACTGCGAACAGAAATGGCAGTCCTCCGGGCAGCCTCCGGTCTTAACACTGACGATGCCCTCCACCTCGACCTCGGGGCCGCACCAGCGCATCCGCACCTCGTGCGCCAGCGCCAGCAGCTCCTCGACTCGATCGTCACCGGTGCACAGCACTCGCAGCACCTGCCGCTCGTCCAAGCCGATACCGCGCCGCAGCACCTGCTCGCGCGCTTCGGCGATGATGTCGGCGTCCTCGGTGGTGGAAGTGGTGCGCCGGGTTGCTGCGGTCACGCTGGAGTCTCCTTCGATGTCATGGCTCGCGGCGATCGGCAACAGTGTGCCCCATCTGCCGCCGTTCGCGCCGCGATCTAGCTCACGTGCGCCGACGCCACGAAGCGCTCGGCGTCAAAATCGCCGCCGAACCACGGCGACAGCCCCGCTCTGGCGACGGCGAGGAAGCCGTCGGAATCCAACGCCGCACTGCCTGCAGGCAACGCGCCAAGTAGCGGGGCACCCGCGGCCTGTGGCAAGTCACGCAGGTTGCACCGTTCGGCGAGACCAGGTTCGCCGGGCCAGCTACCGATCACCACGCCGACGCATTCCACGCCACGCCGCACCAGTGCCTCCGCGGTCAGCGCGGTGGCGTTCAGGGTGCCGAGGCCCGCCTCGACCACCAGCAGCACCGGTGCGTTCAGCGACCACGCCACATCCGCCAGCGTGCCGCCTGCCTCGTCCATCCTGACCAGGATGCCCCCGGCACCCTCGATGAGCACCTGATCGTGGCCGGCTGCGAGGTCGGCGGCCACACCGGCGGCATGGGCGGGGGATATCGCGGGCAGCCCGGAGCGGCGAGCGGCGGTAGCGGGTGCCAACGGATCTGGGTAGCGCCCCAGCTCATACGTGCTGACCTTGCCAGCGAGCCTGGCGACCTCCGCCAGATCGCCCGGTTCGTCAGGAGTTACGCCGGTCTGCGCGGGTTTGAGCACCGCCACCCGCCTGCCCTGCGCCACCGCGAGCGCGCTGAGGGCTGCGGTCACCACGGTCTTACCAACCCCGGTGCCGGTACCGGTGATCACAAGGACGTCCACGCCGGATCAGGTTAGACCCGCCATCTGCACCGCCCAACCGCGACTGCCGCGCGCTGCCCTCCGGCGTTTCGGCGCCGAAACGCTGGGACAGAGAGTCACGGTCGGTGTCCTCAGGTAGCGGCTGCGGCGAGTACCGCCCGGCAGATCGCGGCGATATCGGCGTCGGTGCTGACGTAGGGCGGCATCGTGTAGACGAGATTGCGGAACGGCCGCAACCACACGCCCTCGGCGATGGTCGCCCTGGTCGCGGCCGCCAGGTCCACCTGGTGATCGAGTTGCACGACGCCGATCGCGCCGAGCACCCTGACATCCGCCACGCCGGGCAAGTCGGTGGCGGCGGCGAGCCCGGCGGCGAGCCCCGCCTCGATACGCCGCACTTCGCTACGCCAGTCGCCGCGCAGCAACAAGTCGATGGCGGCGCCCGCGACCGCGCAGGACAACGGGTTGCCCATGAACGTCGGGCCGTGCGCGAGCACCGGAAGCTCACCTCGCGAGATGCCCTCGGCAACCGCGGGCGTACACAGTGTCGCGCTCATCGTGAGATACCCGCCGGTCAATGCCTTGCCGACACACATAACATCCGGCGACACCCCGGCGTGCTCGGCGGCGAACAGCTCCCCCGTCCTGCCGAATCCGGTGGCGATCTCGTCGAAGATCAGCAGCACGTCATGGCTGTCGCAGAGCTCGCGCAGCGCGGTGAGGTAGGCCGGATCGTGAAACCGCATACCTCCTGCGCCCTGCACCACCGGTTCCACGATCACCGCCGCCAGCTCGTCGGCATGAGCGTCCACAACGGACGCCAGATGATCCACATAAGACTGTTCGAAACCGGCAGGCGGCGCTTCGGCGAACACCTGCTCGGGAAGCACGCCCCGCCACAGCGAGTGCATCCCGCCCTCGGGGTCGCAGACACTCATCGGATGGAAGGTGTCGCCGTGGTAACCGCCACGCCAGGTCATCAGTTTGCGCTTTCCCCTACGACCCAAAGACTGCCAGTACTGCAGGCACATCTTGACCGCGACCTCGACCGACACCGACCCGGAGTCGGCCAGAAACACGTGTTCCAGCCCGACGGGCGTGATCTCCACCAGCGTGCTCGCCAACCGCACCGCGGGTTCGTGGGTCAGCCCGCCGAACATCACGTGACTCATCCGGTCAAGCTGCGAACGCACCGCGGCGTCCAGCACCGGGTGGCGATAGCCATGGATGGCTGCCCACCACGAGGACATCCCGTCGATGACCTCCTCGCCTCCCGCCAGCCGCAGCCGCACTCCGGACGCGGATTCCACCACCAGCGGGTCAACTGTGGACGGCATCGGCGCGTACGGGTGCCAGACGTGTGCGCGATCAGCGCGCAGCAGTTCTTCGACGTTCACCGCTAGCACGATAGCCGCGCCAGGGAATGTGTCTCCGCATTCCCGGCTACGGCCTCCCGGAACCCAGGGCCCGCAGCAGCGCGGCGCCGTCGGGCACACCCAGTCCCGTGCAGGCATCCCAGCCTGGCCCCGCGCGGTAGTCGCCGTTGTCGGCCGAGGTGACGTCCCGGAAGCCCGGGACGGGTTTGCCCGCGCTCGCCGCGGCGTAGAACCGGTTCTGTGCCACCCCGAGCTTGCTGCCGAGCGCCTGATCCAGCCGCGCGATGAGCCCTGCCCACAGTGGCGCGACCGCACTCGTACCGCCGACCACAACCTGCTTGCCTCCGACGAGGACCTGGTATCCGGTAGCGGGGTCGGCATCCGCGGCCACATCAGGCACCCCGCGACCGGTGCCACCGCCGGTGCGCTGTGGCACGCCAACCGCCGTCTGCCAGCTCGGCACGGGGAAAGCGTCACTGACCCCGCCGCCGGTGGCGCCGCCTCCTGCGCCGCTGTTCCACACCGTCTCCGAGGTCACGACACCGGTGGCATCGGCGAGAAGGCT
>JBOHEL010000251.1:0-7341 GCA_050700995.1 Sciscionella sp.
GGAATATCGCGCCGGAGCGCATGGTGATCGCGTCGATCCGGATCAGCGGTTTGGGGCCGCCCGCGATGTAGTGTCCCGGCCATTCCGCGAACGGTCCCTCCTCGCGCATCTCGCCAGGAAGGATCACGCCTTCGAGCACGATCTCGGCGCGCGCGGGTACGAGCAGATCGCTCGTCCGTGCCGTGACCACCTCGACGGGCTCGCCCAGATAGGCGCCTGCAGCCTCGTACTCCCCTCCGATCCCCGGTATCCGTGAGACCGCGCCCATCAGCATCGCGGGATGGTGCCCGATCACGATCGCCACGGGCGTCGGCTCGCCGCGTTCGGCGTACCGCCGGTGGATGGTGCCACCGTGATGTGAACCGAAGAACCAGACCCCGAGATGCCTTTCGTCGTACACGTGGTGCCGGTAGAGGCCCACATTGAGCCGCCCGGAATCGGGATCCCGCATCACCGTCATTGCAGCGGTGAGGAACGGGCCGCCGTCGAGTTCGTTGTGCACGGGGACGGGGAGCTCACCGAGATCGACGTCGTCGCCGTATTGGACGACCTGCGTGACCGGTGCGTCGCGCGCGTCCACCTGAAGGGGCGCGTGCCCCACCCGCCCGTCGAACGTGCTCGACGCTCGTGCCAGGTCCTCGGTTGAGCATCCAAGCGCCAGCGCCATGCGTTCGCGCGTCGCCAGCAGGTTCGCCACGCACGGCAGCCCACTGCCCGCGACGTTGGCAAATAGGAACGCGGGCCGGTCACCGTGGCGTGCGGCAGCCGCCCCGAAGGCGGTGATGCCGAAGCGCCGGTCCACTGGATCGTCGATGCGCAACAGGTCGCCGGGAGCCTGCTGCGCGAGCTCGGTGAGAAAGCTGCGCAAGTCCTTGCCCATCGCGTCCTCCTTAGCGTGCTGCCAGCTTCCGCCCGACCCACGCGGCGATGTCGAGCAGCTCGCGGTCTTGGTCGCGTTGCCCGATCAGCTGAACGCCGATAGGCATCCCGTGAGGACCGTGTAGCCCAGGTACAGCCACCGCGGGCACGCCGAGCAACGACCATGCCCGGCAGAACAACGCGTCTCCCGTCGATTCGATACCGGCAGGGGCCTCACCCAGCACGGCGGGGGCGAGGACCGCGTCCCACCGCGTGAGGATCTCGTCGATCTGCTCCTTCGCACGCTCCGTGAAGTCCACCGCTCGCCGATACTCGGCCACATCGACCTGCCTGCCGCTCTCGATCACCTCGCGCAGCGTCACACCGAGACGGTTCGCCCCGATCTCGTACTCGGGTGCGAGAGCTTGCGCGGTCTCGACCTCCATGATCGTCCAGTGCGCGTCGAGCAGTTCGTCGAACTCCCTCGGGGCGGGAACGTCGGTCACCTCGGCGCCCGCGCGGGCGCACCGGGCGGCAGCCTCTTGCACCGCGGCGCGCCCCGCGTCGTCGGCCCGTTGCCACCATGGGGTGCGTAGGAAGCCGATGCGCAAGGCGGATTCCGGTTCGCGAAGCGGCCGGTGTCGTGCGCCGCTCAGCGCGGCGTGGAGCATGCCGAGCCCCGCGGCGTCACCGGCGAAGAGGCCGACGGTGTCGATTCGGGCGGACAACGGTTGCACACCATCCATCGGGATCCGGCCGTATGTCGGTTTCAGCGCCCACGCTCCGCAGAACGCCGCGGGCCGGATGGTGGAACCGACCGTCTGGGTGCCGAGTGCGAGCGGCACCATCCGGTCCGCGACCGCCGCCGCCGATCCACTCGACGACCCGCCTGGCGTGCGGCGCGGGTCGTGCGGGTTCGTGGTCGGTCCCGGCCGCCACGTCGCCAGCTCGGTCGACACGGTCTTGCCGAGGATGACGGCGCCCGCGTCCTTGAGCGTTCGCACGCATGCGGCGTCGGCGCTGGGGCGCCTGCCCGCGTGGATCGGCGTTCCCCGCTCGGTGGGTAAGTCGGCGGTGTCGATGACGTCCTTGATGCCCACGGGAACGCCGTGCAGCGGCGAACGCGGTTCCTCGTCGTCGCGTTCGCGTGCCTGGGCGATGGCGTACTCCTCGTCGAGGTGGATCCACGCGTGAACGACGTCGTCCCGTTCCTTGATGCGTGCGAGGCAGTTGCGAACCCATCTTTCCGAGTTTCCCACTATCGACCTCACTCGGGCAGCGGTTGGTTCCTGGTCTCCGGCCCCGCGAAGAACGTGATCGCGCAGCCCAGAATGTAGATCGCCGACATCACGCCCGCCATCTCGGCGATGCCTCCGAACAGCGTGATCAGCTCGCCCGAGAAGATGATCATCACGGCCACGATGAACCGTGTCAGGTTGAAGACGATGGTGATCGCGGTCGCACGGATGTAGGTCGGGAACACCTCCGCCGGGTAGATTCCCATCCATCCCATCAGCCCGAGCGAGAAGATGCCGTTCACGCCCGCGACCCACAGGAACAGCGTCGTGGAGGCGGTGGCAGGGAAGAACAGTATCGGCGTCGTGATGAGCGAGCCGAGGAAGTAACAGAATATCACCGGCTTGCGGCCGAACCTGTCAACGAGGAATCCCATGGCGAAGTAACCGATGATGCCGCCCACGTTGTAGGAAACCGCGACAAGTGTCTTGTACGTGCCGACATCCGGCAGGCTCGCACCGAGCACGCCCGCCATGGCCGTGATGCGCGTGGCCACCGTCCACCAACCGACCAGGCAGCTCAACGACATCAGCAACAGCATGATGAGCTGTCTGCGCAGCTTGGGGTCTTGGAACGGTCGCAACCACGTGAATGTCAACAATGCCTTGTCGCGGTCGCCGAGCAGACCACCGCCTGCCGCTATGCCCCGCGCGGCCCTGCGGTCGCGGTGCGCCCGAACCCACGTGTCGGGCTCCTTGACCCTCATGCGAATGAACAGCGTCAGCAGCGCTGGCGCGACTCCGATCACGAACATCCACCGCCACGCGTATGGGCCGAGTTGACTCACTCCCAGCCAGACCACGGTCGCTAGTAGGAAGCCGATGCCGAAACTGCCTGCAAAGAACCCAAGCCAGCGTCCTCTGGTCTTGACCTTCAAGTGCTCGGCGAGCAGCGTGTTGCCGTTACCCCACTCGGCTCCCAGTCCGAAGCCGGTGACGATCCGCAAGATGAGGAGGACCGTGTAGTTGGGCGACGCCGCCGAAATCGCGGCGAAGATCGCGTACCAGAGAATGGCGATCATCAGTGCGCGGCGGCGACCGATGTAGTCGGCGATGATACCGAAGCACATCCCCCCGATCGCCCATGCGACGAGTTGCGCGGCAAGTATCCCGGCGATGTACAGCGGCGAGGCGTGCGGTCCGATGAAATCGGAGACGATCAGCCCGGCGACGAGTATGATCGCGAAGTTCTCGTAGCCGTCGAGCAGCCAGCCGAGGCTGGCCGCGAAGAATGCCGTGACTCGTGCCGACCTCGTTCCGGTATCGGTGATGGTAGGGGTGATCTGCTGTTCGAGGCTCATTTTCCTCGCCTCCGGAGAATCGTCCGCACGCGGACGTGATGGGTTGGCGGTATTGCCTAGGTTTCGTCATCGGACGGGCCGAGTCCGATGCGCGCGTTGGAGCGCCCACCGCTGGCGCCCGCGCACGCTACGAGGATCTCGTCGGCTCGTGGAGCATCCGGTATGGGGATTTCGAAGGTCCAGTCGTGCGAACGGATACTGGGATCGGACTTGTGTGTGAGTGTGAGGTCGAGCGCGGCGCCGCAGGCGCCGCGCTTCTCGGCGGACGGGCGTAGGGCGTCGGCATGCGTGGCGCTGCGGAACGGGTTCCCGAACCGCGGCGGTGGGATGATCGCGGATTCGACCCTGTCCATCGTCAGGTCCTCATGGTGTGCTGGCCGTGGATTCCGACGGCTCGAGGAAATACGCGAGCGCCGCCTCCGCGACGTCGATGTCCTGGGCGGCCGACCCGCTGCTGACCCCGATTCCCCCTACTACCGCGTCGTCGACGGTGACCGGTACGCCACCACCGATGGTGGAGAAGTGACCCTGATTGGTGCCGTTGATTCGCCATGTCGGGCTGTTGGGGTTCGTCTCGTCGCCGTAGAACGCGGTGCGGTTGCGGGCTGCGGCGGCGGTGTAGGCCTTGTCGATCGCGATCGAGATGCTCGATACCTTGCCGCCGTCGAGCCGTTCGAACGCGATCAGCTCACCGGAGTCGTCCACGACGGCGGTGCACATGGGCACGCCGATCTGTTCACTGCGCTGCGCGGCGCCCCGCAGGATGCGGCGTGCGTCCTCGACGGCCAAGCGGCGAATGGTCAACATCGGATCCTCCTCGCCAGGCTATACTACCGTAATACAGTAAGACTGTCACTAGAGCAACAGGGACCCGGACGACGGAGGAAGCGGAGCGATGGACGCACCACGAGGAGTGATCGGAGCGTGCCTGACCCCGTTCGGGCAGGACGGCGTCGTCGACGGGAGGGCGCTCGAACGCGAGATCGCCTTCATGGCCGGGCACTGCGACGGCGTGTCGTTGTTCGGTGCGGAAGCCTCCGAGTATCGGCTGCTCTCCGACGCCGAACGGCGCCGCTGGCTGGGTCACGCCATCAAGGCCAGCAAGGCCGCATACCGGCGAGTCCCCGTGCTCGCCGGGGTGTCGAGCCCGCAACTGCGCGAGGTCGCAGAGCTTTCCGAGCTGGCGGCGGAGGCCGGAGCGGATCTGGCGCAGGTGCTCATCCCACGCCGACCTTGGGGCCCGGAGGCGACGAAGGCGGAACTCGTCGGCTACTTCGAGGCGGTCGTGCGCATGAGCCCACTACCGGTGTTCGCCTATCACAACCCCTCGGCAGGGTCGGACGTCTCCATCGACGTCGCGGTGGAACTTTGCCGGATCGACGGCGTGGTGGGGTATAAGGAGAGCTCTCGCGATATGACGAAGATCGGCAGGCTCATCGCCGAGATCGACCACGCGGGCCACGCCAGTTACTTCACGACGATGCAACCGATGCTGGCGACGGTGCTGCAGGGCGGCTCGGGCGCGATGATGCCGGTGCCCGCTACCGTGCTCGGCGCGCGACTGATGGCGGCGTTTCGCGCGGGAGACCTGGACACGGCCAGGACCGTGCAAGGTCTCTTCGCGCGGTTCCCCTCCCGATGGGCGCATTATGGGCTCACGCCTGTGATGAAGTCCGCGCTACGGCACCTCGGTATCGACGCGGGAAGCTGCGGTGCGGGATTCGCGACGGTGACGGCCGAAGACGACGCGGCGATCGGTGCGTTCCTCACCGATGTGGGCGTCGCTGGGGTGCCGACGGGCTGAACGGCCCGCCTCAAACCTGAGTTCCGGTTTCGGCCCAGGACCGCATCACAAGGTCGTCGGGGTCCTTCAGCGCCTCGAACGTCCGCTCGAAATACAGCAGGGGCCGCCGCCGCGGCTCGTGTCCGCAGCCGAGCACACGGCCGACGAAGATTGAATGGTCCCCGCCGGGATGCCGCTCGTCGATCTCGCAGAGGAAGTATGCGATCGCCTCGGCCAGGACCGGTGCCCTGCCCTCGTTTCGGAGCGCGATGCCCGCGAACCGGTCAACCCCCGGCGTCGCGAAACGGCGGGCCGTGTCGACACCCTCTTCCCCCAACACGTTGACCGCGAACGTACTGCTCGACAGCAGCGCGGCGTGCGTCGGGAGCGACCGCTGCACGCAGGCCACGAGCTTCGGTGGTTCGAGTGAAAGCGAGCAGACGGCGGACGCCGTCATGCCCGCGGGCCCGCGTGGCGTCTCGACGGTCACCACCGTGACCCCAGTCGCCAGCAGCGCCATTGCATCGCGGAACGGGAAGGCGGCTGCGGGAAATGCGGTCAAGTCAGGCCACCTCCACCGGGCAGGACGGCTGTTCGTCGATGCCTGCGAGCGCCGCGTCCACCAGTGCCGTCGCCGCATTGAAATCAAAATTGTTGAACATGCGCATTTTCATCACGAACGGCGCGCCCGCGTAGAACATCTCGTACTGGTAATGGCGGCTTCCGAACTCCGAACCTAGCAGGTCCCACGCCAGCTTGAGCAGCTTGACCCGCTGCCACGCGGGCGCACCCGGCGACTGCACGTACCGCTTGATCTGCTCGGCGATCTCCGGGTTGTCGAAGTCACGCACGGAGGACGGCAGCTGGATGAGCCCTCCGCCGCAGAGGTCACGTACCTTGTGCAGCAGCGTGCCGTAAAGATCGGCCTGCAGCGAGGAGTTGGCGAAGGTCTCGGCCTTGCCCGGCCACGCGACGCCGTGCTCGTCGATGTCGCAGTTGTACTCGGCGGCGAGCACCAACGCGTTCGCCATCGTCGCGTGCGCCGCGAGATCGCCGAGAGTGCCTTGGACGGGCGGCACCCGGTCGACCCCGTTCATCCGCGCAACCTTTGCTGCCACGCCAACGAGGAAGTCGAGTTTCGCGCAGAGCCTGATGTGCGCCTGCGTGTTGCCGAGCAGCCAGGCGGGCGTCTCCCACCACTGCGCTTTGACCAGCTCTAGGTCGCGGTAGACGAAGACGTTCTCCCACGGCACGAAAACGTCGTCGTAGACGACAAGTGCGTCGGTCTCGTCGAATCGTGTCGCCAGCGGGTAGTCGTAGGTGCTGGTCGCGCCCTCGGCATACGAGCGACGCGGGAAGATCTTCACGCCAGGGGCGGAAACCGGCACCATGACCGAGATCGCGTAGTCCTCGTCGCCGGGACGCAACGGCACGATGCTGCTGAGGTGAATCCAGTCGGCGATCGCGGCGCCGGTGCCGAGCATCTGGGCGCCCTTGATCACGATGCCGCCGTCGCGCTCTTCCTTGACTCCGGCGTACAGGTGCTTGTCCGCCTGCTGGTGCGCGGGTTTGGAACGGTCGATCTGTGGCGGCACGATCGTGTATACGGCGTAGATGTCGTTTTCCGCCGCGAAGTTGTAGAAGCGAACCACGTTGTCGGCATATGCTCGATCGGCGCGAGCGAACACGCCCGGAGCGGCGGCGAAGCCCGCGAGAAATCCTGCGACGTGGTCGGGGCTGCGGCCCATCAGGCCGAAGGTTGTGTTCGCCCACATTCGCAGTCCGCGCCGCCGCTTGGCGAGATCTTCGACGGAACGCGGGATCATGTACTCGACGTTGCGTGGCGCCGACGTGTCGGGGGAGGAGAACGTCATGGTCTCCCGGTTAGCAGGGTCCGACGCGACGTCGTAGAGGTTGCCGATCGACCGGACGGCTCCGCGGAAGGCGGGGTGCGTGGTGACGTCCGAGACGAGTTCGCCGTCGATGTACACCTTCCGGTCGTCGTGAAGACCCTCGATGTAGTCGTTGCCGTTGCGCATGTTGTCGCCTGTTCTTCCGCCACCCCTCTTGATATGCCTTACTTTTGTAAGCTACTGTAGTCATG
>JBOHEL010000252.1:0-7271 GCA_050700995.1 Sciscionella sp.
CGCCATCCGGGGCGACCGGATCGGGGTGCACCTGGGCAACTGCCCGCAGTTTCACATCGCGATGCTGGGCATTCTGAAGATCGGCGCCGTGCACGTGCCGATCAACCCGCTGTTCCGGGAACACGAACTGGCCCACGAGCTGTGCGACGCGGGGGTATCGATTCTGCTCACCCAGGACACGTTCGTCGAACTCGTCGGAGCGGTGCGCGAGCGCACCGCGGTCCGGGATGTCGCCGTCACCGCGCTGTCGGACACGCTGACCGCGAAACCCGATGTCCCGCTGCCGTTCCCGATGGTCGATCCCGAGACGACGGACTGGCGGGCGATCGTCGCCGCTCCGCGTGCCGAGTCGATCGAGACCGACCCCGACGCGCTGGCGGCGCTGAACTACACCGGCGGCACCACCGGCATGCCCAAGGGCTGCGAGCACACCCAGCGGCACATGGTGTATACCGCCGTGACCGCCACCCTCGCCGGCGGGCACCGGGTCGCCGAGAGCCCGCCCGTGGCGCTGAACTTCCTGCCGGTGTTCTGGATCGCAGGCGAGGATTTTGGGATCCTGAAACCGTTGATCAACGGCGGGTCGGTGGTGCTGATGACGCGCTGGGACCCGTCGGCTGCGATGACGCTGATCGAGCGGCACGGCGCCACGGGAATGGTGGGCACCGTCGACAATTACGTCGAGATGATGGACCTGCCGGGATTCGACGGGGGGCGCCTGGCGAGCCTTGAGAACGCTCTGGCGGTGTCGTTCGTGCTCAAGCTCGACCCGCAGATCCGCCGGCGCTGGCGCGACGCGACCGGGCACACCCTGCGTGAGGGCAGTTACGGGATGACCGAGACCCACACCGCGGACAGCATCACCCTGGGCTTCCAGGACGACGATCGAGACTTGCGTGCCGATCCGGTGTTCTGCGGGCTTCCCGTGCCCGGCACCGACTTTCTCATCGTCGACGACGCGGGGGCCCCGGTGCCGATCGGCGAGGCCGGCGAGATCATCGTGCGCAGCCCGTCGATCCTCACCGGCTACTACCGCAACCCCGCTGCCACCGCCGAGGCACTGTGCGAGGGCTGGCTGCACACCGGCGACGTCGGCAAGTTCGACGAGCTCGGCACGCTGCATTATCTCGCCCGCAACAAGGAGATGATCAAGACGAACGGGATGAGCGTGTTTCCCGCGGAGGTGGAGGCGCTGCTGCGCCTGCACTCGCAGGTCGCGGCCGCCGCCGTCGTCCCGAAGCCCGACTCGCGCCGAGGGCAGGTCGCCTTCGCCTTCGTCCAGCCGGTCCCCGGTTCCGGCTTGCATCCGCGGGCGCTGACCGATTGGGCCCGCCAGAACATGGCCGGCTACAAGGTCCCGGTGATCGAGATCGTTGACGCGCTGCCGATGACCGCCACCGGCAAGGTCCGCAAGGGCGAGCTGTACACCCGGGCCGAGAACCACAGCATCCGGGAGGACAGGTGAGCCTGCTCATCGCCAACCGCGGAGAGATCGCCCTGCGCATCATCCGCACCGCACAGGAACTGGGCCTCGCCACCGTCGCCGTCTACGCGCAGGACGACGCCGACAGCCCCCACGTCCACGCTGCCACCGAGTCGATCGCGCTGACCGGCGTCGGCGCGGCGGCCTACCTCGATCACGCGGCGATCCTCGCCGCAGCCAAGGAGACCGAGGTCGACTCGATCCACCCGGGCTACGGGTTCCTCAGCGAGAACGCCGAATTCGCCCGCGCCTGCGCCGCGGAGGGCCGTACGTTCATCGGGCCCGACGCCGAGGTGCTCGAGATCTTCGGCGACAAGTCCTCTGCCCGCCGGGCCGCCATCGCGGCCGGCGTGCCGGTGCTTCCCGCGATCGAGGGCCCCAGCACCGTCGAGCAGGTCCGCGAGTTCCTCGACGCCCAACCGGGCGGGATCATGATCAAGGCGCTGTCCGGCGGCGGCGGCCGCGGTATGCGGGCCGTCCGCAGCGCGGAACAGCTCGACGACGCCTACCGGCAATGCGCCGCGGAGGCAAAACGCGGCTTCGGTAGCCCAGACGTGTTCGCGGAAGCGTTGTTCGACGGCGCGCGACACATCGAGGTGCAGATCGTCGCCGCGCCGACCGAGAACGGCGTTCGCGCGCTCGCGCTCGGCGACCGCGACTGCAGCATTCAGCGGCGGCACCAGAAGCTCGTGGAGATCGCTCCCGCGCAAAGGCTGTCGGCGACGCTGCGGCGCGAGTTGCACGGTGCGGCGGCGCGGCTGTGCGCGGGCGTCGGCTATCGCGGACTCGCCACCGTCGAGTTCCTCGTCTGCGGCACCGGAGACGGCGTCGATCGATTCGTGTTCCTCGAGGTCAACCCGCGAATCCAGGTGGAGCACACGGTGACCGAGGAGGTCACGGGGGTGGACCTGGTGGCAGTGCAGCTCGTTGTCGCGCGCGGCGCGTCGTTCGACGAGCTCGGGCTGCCGACTGCGGTCGTCTCCGATGGTGCGGACGCCGCGGGCGAGCCCGCCGCGGCGCGGGGCATCGCGATCCAGACCCGGGTGAACATGGAGATCATGGACGCCGACGGGTCCGCGGTGGCGACTTCGGGGACCCTGACCACCTTTTCGCCGCCGAACGGGCCCGGGGTGCGCGTCGACACCTACGGGCGGCCCGGCCTCACACCAAGTCCGCGATACGACTCGCTGCTGGCCAAGGTGATCACCCACGTGCGCGGGCAGTCGTTTGCCGCCGCGGTGCGCAAGGCGGAGACGGCGCTGGCGGAGTTCACCGTCGAGGGGATCCGCACCAACATCGGGTTCCTCAGGGTGCTGCTGGCCGACGATGACCTGCGGTCTGGCGCCGTGACCACCGGTTTCCTCGGCGAGAAGATGCCCTTGCTGGTCGCCGCGGCGCAGTCCCGCCAGCCGGAGGCCCCGGCCCCCGCGCTCGAACTGCGCCCGGGCGAGGAGGTCGTCCGCGCGCAGATGGCCGGCACCGTGGTGGAGGCGGCGCCGGAGGGGCTCGAGGTCGGCCCGGGCGGACAGCTCGTCATGCTGGAGGCGATGAAGATGCAGCACATGCTCGCCGCGCCGGGCGCGGCGAGGACCGTCCGCACCCTCGTGACGCCGGGACAAACCGTCGGCCCGGGAGACCCACTGCTGGTGTTCACCCGCACCGGCACGGCCTGCCAGGCCGAATCCGCCGCCGCATTGGACCTCGATCGCAGCCGCGCGGACCTCGACGAGATCCACCGACGCCATCTGGTCACCCTCGACGATGCCCGTCCGGCGGCGGTGGCAAAGCGGCACAAGCTGAATCGGCGGACCGCCCGGGAGAACATCACCGACCTTGTCGACGAGGGCAGCTTCGTCGAGTACGGCCCGCTGACCCTCGCGGCGCAGCGCAGCCGCCGGTCCGAGGAGGACCTGATCGCGAACACCCCGGCCGACGGATTGGTCGCAGGCGTCGCGACCACCGGCGCGGAGCGGTTCGGCGCGGCAGCTGAGGTGGTCGTCGTCTCCTACGACTACGCCGTGCTGGCGGGCACCCAGGGCAGGCGCAACCACGCCAAGACCGACCGCGTCTTCGAGTTGGCCGCCCGCAAGCGGGTACCGCTCGTGCTGTTCGCCGAGGGCGGCGGCGGTCGGCCCGGGGACACCGACGCGGGCACCACCGCCGGTCTGGACGTGCCGACCTTCCGCGCGCTGGGCGCGCTGAGCGGGCGCGTGCCGCTGGTATCGATCGTCTCGGGGCGGTGCTTCGCGGGCAACGCCGCGCTCGCCGGCGTCTGCGACGTGATCATCGCAACCCCGGAAGCCAACATCGGCATGGGCGGCCCGGCGATGATCGAGGGCGGCGGGCTGGGCGTCTACCAGCCCGAAGACATCGGACCGATCGAGGTGCAGCGCCGCAACGGCGTCGTCGATCTCGTCGCGCGCGACGAGGCCCACGCAGTGGCGCTGGCCAAGCAATACCTGTCGTACTTCCAGGGCACCCTCGACCAGTGGGGGGCGCCGGATCCGCGGTTGGCCCGGCACGTCGTCCCGGAGAACCGCCTGCGGGCGTACGACGTGCACCGCGCGATCGAGTCTGTCATCGACATGGACTCGATCCTCGAGCTGCGCCCCCACTACGGGGTCGGCATCGTCACCGCGCTGGTACGCGTCGAGGGTGTGGCATATGGACTGTTGGCCAACAGCAGCCACCACCTCGGCGGGGCCATCGACGCCGAGGCCGCGGACAAGATCGCCGACTTCCTCACCCTCTGCGAGAACTTCCGCCTACCGATCATCTCGCTATGCGACACCCCCGGCTTCATGGTCGGGCCCGACGCGGAAAAGGAGGCCACTGTCCGAAGGTTCGGGCGCCTATTCGTGCTGGGCGCTCGACTGACGGTGCCGTTCGGGATGATCATCCTCCGCAAGGGCTACGGTCTCGGCGCGATGGCGATGGCCGCCGGATCGTTCCACGCTCCCGAGTTCACCGTCGCCTGGCCCACCGGGGAGATCGGCGGCATGGGGCTCGAGGGGGCCGTACGGCTCGGGTTCAGCAAGGAGCTGGCCGCAGTGGAGGACCCGGCCGAGCGCCAGCAGTTGTTCGACCAGCTCGTCGAGCGCGCCTACCAGCACGGCAACGCGCTCACCTCAGCGACCACCTTCGAACTCGACGACGTGATCGACCCAGCGGACACCCGGACCTGGATCCGGTGCCTCGCACGGGGGTGATCCCGCCCGGCGCAAACCGGTGGCGCGCCAAACTCAGCACGAGCACCGTCGGCGACGACCCAGTCGCGGAACGGACGTCGTGGGGGCGTTGTCAGGTTGAACAGGGCCTCTGGAGTGTTCTCTGGGTCGGGACGTGTCTGGCCCGGGTGGTGGCCGCGCTCAGGTTGCTACGGGCAGGTCTGCGCCGTGTGGTGATGGCACGCGCAGGCACCTGCTCGGCGAGCTGGTCGAGTGTGGTTCACCGCCGCGAGCCCAGCCACGCCGCAGATGGCGGTCAGAGGTTGCTCATGACCCTCAGTTCCCCAGTACCAGGGCGCCCGAGGACATGAACATGCCGCCGTTACCCAACGCGACGCTCACCTCCACACCTGGCACCTGAGCCGCCGCCTCGCCACGCAACTGCCGCACCGACTCCAGAAGCAGGAACATCCCGTACATGCCGGTGTGGGTGTAGGACAGGCCGCCACCGTTGGTGTTCAGGGGCAACCGCCCCCCAGGCGTGGTATTGCCTTCCGCGATGAACGGGCCAGCCTCGCCCCGCCTGACGAAGCCCATGTCCTCCAGCCCGTAGATCGGGACGTGCGCGAACGCGTCGTAGATCATCACGTGGTCGACGTCGTCGTGGCCGATACCGGCCTCGGCGAACGCAGCCGCGCTGGATCGGCGGAACGCGGCCGAGGTGGTGAAATCGGCCATCTGCGAGATCATCGGCGACTCGAAGGTCTCGCCGGTGCCGAGGATACGCACCGGGCGCTTGCGGGTGCCTGCCGCTCGGTCGGCCGAGGTGACTATCAGCGCTCCCCCACCATCGGTGACGAGGCAGCACTCCAGCAGGTGAAACGGATAGGAGATCATCCGCGAGTTGAGCACGTCATCAACGGTGATCTCGTCCCGGAACATCGCGCGGGGGTTGCGTGCGGCCCACCGTCGCTGCGCGACCGCGACCGACGCCAACTGCTCATGGCTGAGCCCATACTGCTTCATGTAGCGCAGCAACGGGATGGTGAACATGGTCGGTGGCCCGAAAGTGCCGTAGGGCGCCTCGAACTGTCCGATCGGGCTGCTCGGACCTGGCGCCATCCGGTCAACGCCAACTCTGGATCTTCCGGACTGACCGTGGGTGATCAGCACGGTGCTGGCGTGACCGGCCTTGATCGCGGCCACCGCATGCCGCACGTGCAACAGGAAGGAGGTGCCGCCGACCGAGGTGCCGTCGATCCACCGTGGCGTGACGCCCAGCGCGTGCGCCACCTGGATCGGCCCTGGCGAGGACACCGAGGCGATCCCGTCGATGTCCGCGAGGCCCAGCCCGGCATCCGCGAGGGCATTAGCGGCGGCCTCCAGATGGAGTCCCAGCGTCGAGTGCTGGGGCAGCACACCGACCTGGTCGGTCTCGGCCGCCCCGACGATCACCACATCGGTGCTCGCCATCACCGCTCCCCCGTCCCGGTCGGTGTGAACTGCGGCAGCGCGATGTCGCCGCGCTGTTCGAAGGTCACGCGCAGGTCCATGTCGAGCACGAGGTTGTCTGGGGTGTTCTCGATACCGACGATGTTGGCCATCATCCTCGGTCCCTCGACCAGCTGTACCACCGCGATCGCGTACGGCGCATCGGCCTCGAACCCCGGCGCGGGCCGGTGGTTGATGGTGTAGGAGTACAGCGTCGCCTGTCCGCTCGCGGCGAACCACTTGACGTCCCCCGAACCGCACCGGGGGCATCGGGGCCTCGGGTAGAAGAACGGCTCGTCGCAGGCTGTGCACCGCTGGATGCGTAGTTCCCCGTTCGCCGCGCCGTCCCAGTACGGCTGGGTCTCCGGAGTCGGCACGGGTACCGCCTTACTCTTGCCTGGCACGTATTGCCTCCTGGTGCATCACGGGGTGAGGACGCTGGTCAAGGTCAGGGCGCCTTGCCGTCACAGACACCGTGGGCAGAGCGCAGCCCAGTGTCGGGCCTGTCCGGCACACCCCGCGACCGCCCTACATGCCCACACACTATTGGTCACGGATCGCTGGCCCGCCCGAAGCCCAGCGAAGACCCGTGCGCGCCGCCACCAACCCCTCCGCGACCATCGTGGGCGAACAGGGTCATCATTGACGTAGGCGGGGCACACCAGGCCCATGGGAACTCCGCCGAGCGGCGAAGCGACCTGTCCAGTAGACAGTCCACGCCAGCCGCCGCGCGGGAGATGCCCACGGGAAGTGAGTTGACTATGTCCTTGGCCTCGTCGGTCGAGCAGTCTTCGGCCTCGCGGCCGGTGGAGCTGGCCATCGGCGGGATGACGTGTGCGGCATGCGCGGCGCGCGTCGAACGCAAGCTCAACAAGCTCGACGGCGTCACCGCGACGGTGAACTACGCCACCGAGAAGGCCACCGTGCATTCCTCGGGCCCCGCCGACGTCGCGGAACTGATCGGGCAGGTGGAGCGGGCGGGGTATCGCGCCGAGCTCGTCGTGCCCAACGAGCCCAACCCCGCGGACGAGCCGGGCAGCGATCGGGTGCGGTACCTGTGGCGGCGGCTGGTCGTAGCGCTGCTGCTCGGCACCCCACTCGGGGACCTTTCCATCACGCTGGCCCTGGTG